>NZ_LGEB01000002.1:0-206199 GCF_001279555.1 Micromonospora sp. NRRL B-16802
TACATCGGGCAGGTGTACGCGATCCACACCGTCGAGGCCACTGGTGGCACCGGGCCGTACCAGCTGTCGGTGGTGTCGGGCAGTCTGCCGCCGGGCATGCTGGTGGTGGGTACGTCGCTCGGCGGTGCGCCGAACACGCCGGGCACCTACACGTCCACACTGCGGATGACCGACAAGAACAAGCTCTTCGACGAGCAGGACGTCACGATCGTCGTCGCCAAGGCCGCGGCCGCCTTCACCTCCGGCGACCCGCCTGCCGGTACGGTCGACCAGCCCTACTCTTTCCGGTTCACCGCCGACGGTGATTCGGACATCGCGTTCGCTCTAGCCGCCGGGGCCCTGCCGGGCGGCCTCACCCTCGACAAGGAGGGCCTGCTCAGCGGCACTCCCGGCAGCGTCGGCACGTTCACCTTCACCGTCCAGGCGAAGGGTCGCAGCACCAGCGCCACGAGCGAGGTGTCGCTGATCGTCGCCGCCCCGGCCCCGGGCACCCCCACTGCGACCCCGACCGGCCCGACGGCCACGCCGACAGCGAGCGACCCGGCCGCCACACCGTCGGAGAGCAGCCCTGCCGCGTCCCAGCCGACGCCCACGCCGTCGAAGTCGAAGGCGAGTGGCGTGTGGCTGCCGGTCACCGGACCGGGCTCGCCCCTCGTGCTGCTGCTGATGGGCGTCGTGGCGTTCTCCATCGGCGGCATCCTGCTCGTGCTGGCCTACAACCGTCGGCGCTTCACCACACCCGAGTGACACCCGACCCCGGGCCGGTCTTCCCATGCCGCCGCGCCCGGCCCGCGCGTTGATCTCGAAGCCCGGCAGCGGGGTGGCCGGGCCAGCCGATTAGGGTGGAACGGTTCTGTCCGGATCGCGCCTGGAGCTCAGATGACGACGACACTGCCCGCGTACGACGAGGTCGTCGCGCGCTTCGAACCGGTGATCGGCCTGGAGACCCACGTCGAGCTGGGTACGAACACCAAGATGTTCTGTGGCTGCCCGACGGACTTCGGCGGCGAGCCGAACACCCGGGTCTGCCCGGTCTGCCTGGGCCTGCCGGGCTCGCTGCCGGTGGCCAACAAGGCGGCCATCGAGGCGATCATCCGGATCGGCCTGGCGTTGAACTGCTCGATCGCGCAGTGGTGCCGGTTCGCCCGGAAGAACTACTTCTATCCGGACATGCCGAAGAACTTCCAGATCAGCCAGTACGACGAGCCGATCTGCGTCGACGGTTACCTCGACGTCGAGGTGGGCGGCGAGACGGTGCGCATCGAGATCGAGCGTGTGCACCTGGAGGAGGACACCGGCAAGACGCTGCACGTCGGTGGCGCGACCGGCCGCATCCACGGCGCGACCGAGTCGCTTGTCGACTACAACCGGGCCGGCATCCCGCTCGTCGAGATCGTCACCAAGCCGATCACGGGCACCGGCGCGCTCGCCCCCGACGTCGCCAAGGCGTACGTCGCCGAGCTTCGGGACGTGATCCGTACCCTCGGTGTCTCGGACGTGCGGATGGAGGAGGGTTCGCTGCGCTGCGACGTGAACACCTCCCTCAACCTGCCGGGGCAGGAGTGGGGCACCCGTACCGAGACGAAGAACGTCAACTCGCTGCGGTCGGTGGAGCGGGCGGTCCGTTCGGAGATGCTGCGGCAGGCGTCGGTGCTGGACGCGGGTGGCCGGATCACGCAGGAGACCCGGCACTTCCACGAGGACACCGGTGACACCACTTCGGGGCGCTCGAAGGAGACGGCCACCGACTACAGGTACTTCCCGGAGCCGGACCTGGTGCCGATCGCGCCGGATCCGGCCTGGGTCGCCGAGCTGAAGGCCGCCCTGCCGGAGCTGCCCCGGGTGCACCGGCGTCGGCTCCAGGAGCAGTGGGGCCTGTCGGACCTGGACATGCAGTCGGTGCTGAACGCCGGTGCGGTCGAGCTGATCGAGGCCACGGTGGCCGCCGGCACCACCCCGGCGGCGGCCCGCAAGTGGTGGCTGGGCGAGCTGTCCCGCCGGGCCAACGAGTCCGGCGTGGAGCTGGCCGACATCGGGGCCACCCCGGCGCAGGTCGCCGAGCTTCAGGGCCTGGTCGACGCCGGCAAGCTCAACGACAAGATGGCCCGTACGGTCCTGGAGGGCGTGGTCGACGGTGAGGGCTCTCCCACCGAGGTCATGACCAGTCGAGGGCTGGAGGTCGTGTCGGACACCGGCGCGCTCACCGCTGCGGTGGACGAGGCGATCGCCGCCAACCCGGGCATCGCTGACAAGATCCGCAGCGGCAAGGTCGCGGCGGCCGGCGCCCTGGTCGGCGCGGTCATGAAGACGACCCGTGGTCAGGCCGACGCGAAGACCGTCCGTGAGCTGATCCTGGAGCGTCTCGGCGTCCAGGGCTGATCGGTTAGGAAGGGCCCCTTCTTATGCACCAGGCGTTAAGAAGGGGCCCTTCCTTGCACCCCATGCACCTTTGCACCCCTTGTTGCTAGGGCGTCAACGGCGACGCCCGGATGGAGCACAGTGAACCAGCACGACCTCGATGTCCTCGACGAGATCCAGCGACGGGTGCTGTGGCTCGCCACACGGATCGTGGACGCGGCCAACCACGACCGGGCCACCGGCGACGGGGTGAAGGTCGGCGGCCACCAGGCGTCCAGCGCGTCCCTCGTCACGGCGATGACAGCGCTGTGGTTCCAGCACCTGGACGCCGAGGACCGGGTCGCCGTCAAGCCGCACGCCTCCCCGGTGTTCCACGCCATCCAGTACCTGCTGGGCAACCTGGACCGCTCCTACCTGCCCCGGCTGCGGGCCCGTGGCGGTCTCCAGTCGTACCCGTCGCGTACCAAGGACCCGGACGAGGTGGACTTCTCCACCGGCTCGGTGGGCCTCGGCGCGGCGGCGCCGCTGTTCGCCGCCGCGACCCGGCGCTACGTCGACGCGCACTTCGGCGCCCGCCCGCACTCCCGGTTCGTGGCGCTGATCGGCGACGCCGAGTTGGACGAGGGCAACATCTGGGAGGCGGTCGCCGACCCGGCCACCACCGGCCTGGGCAACGTGATGTGGCTCGTCGACTTCAACAGGCAGTCGCTGGACCGGGTGGTGCCGGGCATCCGGATCAACCAGTGGCGGGGCCAGTTCGAGGCGGCCGGCTGGCACGTCGTGGAGGTCAAGTACGGCCGCCGGCTCGCCGAGGCGTACTCCAAACCGGGTGGCGAGGCACTGCGCGACTGGATCGACGCGATGCCCAACGAGCAGTACCAGTCCCTGTTCGGGTTGACCGGTCCGGCACTGCGCGAGCAGTTCCTGGACGGCGCGCCGGCCGAGGTGGGCACCTTCACCGAGGGCATCGACGACGAGGAGCTGCGCCCGCTCGTCACCGACCTGGGCGGGCACGACCTGTCCGCGATGCTCGACGCCTACGCCCAGTGCGACGCGGTCACCGACCGGCCCAGCGTCGTCTTCGCGTACACCGTGAAGGGTTGGGGTCTGCCCATCGCCGGCAATCCGCGCAACCATTCGGCGCTGCTCAGCACCGAGCAGGTGGACGCGCTGCGGTCCGCGCAGGGCCTGACCTCCGAGACCGAGTGGGACCGTCTCGACCCTGCGTCCCCGGCAGGCATCCGGGCCGGCGCCCGCCGCGAGGCGCTGTCCCGCGCGCCCCGCGAGCGCGCGTTGGGGGTCACCGTTCCGGAAAGCACCGGAGTACGCGCCAACAAGCCGATCTCCACGCAGGAGGTATTCGGTCGGGTGCTCGTGGACCTGGCGCGGGACCGGGAGGTCGGCCGCTACCTGGTGACCACAGCCCCGGACGTGGCCACTTCCACGAACCTTGCCGGGTTCATCAACAAGACCGGGGTGTTCGCCCCCACCGAGCAGCGTTCCTGGACCGAGGACCGGATGCTGCGCTGGACCGAGAGCCCCGCCGGGCAGCACATCGAGCTGGGCATCTCGGAGATGAACCTGTTCCTGCTGCTCGGCCAGCTCGGCCTGTCGTGGGACCTGTCCGGGCAGCCACTGCTGCCGGTGGGCACTGTCTACGACCCGTTCGTGCTGCGCGGCTTGGACGCCTTCCTGTACGGCACCTACTCCGGTTCCCGGTTCGTGGTTGCCGGTACGCCGTCGGGCATCACCCTCGCCCCAGAGGGCGGTGCACACCAGTCCACGATCACCGCCTCGGTCGGCCTGGAGCTGCCCGGGGTGACGTTCCTCGAACCGGCGTACGCGGGCAGCCTGGACTGGCTGCTCTGCGACGCGCTCGGGCAGATCGCCGGCGGTTCGTCGCCGGCCGCGACCGCCGCGCCGAGAGAGGACGGGGCGTACTACTTCCGGTTGAGCACCCGACCGCTGGACCAGGCGCCGTTCGAGGCGGCCCGCGCCCGCATCGGCGACGCGGTGCTGCGCCGGCAGGTCGTCGCCGGGGCGTACCGGCTTGTCGACGCCCATCAGGCGTACCCGCACCTGGCCGACGCCCCAGTGGTGCAGCTGGCCGCCTCCGGGGCAGTGCTGCCCGAGGTGCTGGCCGCCGCCGCGGAGCTGGCCGAGGAGGGTGTCGCCGCGCACGTTGTCGACGTGACGAGTCTCGACAGGCTCTACCGGGCCTGGCAGCGCACCCTGCGTCAGGGCGTACGGACTGCCACGGTGCCCAGCGTGCCGGGTGCCCTGCGGTCCGCGTTCGCCGACCGGGTTCCCGTGGTGACAGTGCACGATGCCGCCTCGCACGCGATGGCCTGGCTGGGGTCCGCGGTCGGCGCCCCGGCGGTGCCATTGGGCGTGGACGAGTTCGGCCAGTCCGGCAGCGTGGCCGAGCTGTACGAGTTGCACGACCTGCTGCCCGGCAGCATCGTCAACGCCGCCCTGGCCGCCCTGGCCCTACGCTGACCCGGCCCCTGCTCAGCGGGTCGGGGTCGGGGTGGGCGTGGCGGACGGCCCGGCGGCCGGGGCTTCGACAATGTGGCGTTCCAGGTTGACCTGGGCCTGCCCGGTGCCGCCGACGGTGATGTCGTCGTACGCCTGGAGCATCTTCTGCTGGTCGAAGTAGAGCACGCTCATCGACAGCGGGGTCGGCTTCTCGCCCTCCAGGCCGCGTAGCCCGGCCCCGCCGGTGGAGCCTTCCACCATCAGCGTGGTGGGCTGCTGGCCGGGCGCCTCGGGCAGCTTGGAGACCTGCCGGGCGTGGGTGTGCCCGGCAAGCACCAGCGGGCAGGTGCCGGCGAGTGGCCCGGCCGACGCCGGGTCGTGCACGAGCGCGATGTTGACCGGGCGGGGCGAGCTGCGCACTGTGGCGGCGAGCTGCTCGCCGGCGCCGATCACCTGGTCGGCCACCTGCTGGGTCAGTCCGCTGCCGGCCGGGGAGGTGTTCTTGTCGGGTGTGAAACGCGGGTCACCGATGCCGGCGATGGTCAGCCCGCCGACAGTCGTGGTCGAGTTGTTGAGCACTATCGCGTTCGGTTGGCGGGCCACCGCAGCCGCCGTACGGCCCGAGTCGTGGTTGCCCCGGATGAACACGTACGGCTTCTTGAGCAGGCCGATCGAGCCGACGAAGGACTCCTCGGGCTCGCTGCCCCAGTCGGTGATGTCTCCGGTGTCGACGACCACGTCGATGCCGAACTGCTCCACCACCGTCCGGATCAGCTGCCAGCCGGTCGGGTTGAGGTGCATGTCGGAGACGTGCAGGACCCGCGTGGTGCCGGGCGCCGGCTCGTACACCGGCAGCGCCGACACTGTGGTGTAGAGCTGGCTGACGTTGCCGACGATGCGCTGCAACTGCTCGGCGTACTTCGTGTAGTCGTTGGCGATGCGGCGGGCGTCGCCGACGATCGCCGGCGCGTTGACGAGCAGGCCCTCGTAGCGCGGCTCCTCGATGGCCTGCGGGCGCAGGGTCGCCGCGGCCGTTCCGAGGCTGCCGGCGGTGATCACCAGAGCCAACCCGCCCGCCCACGCGGTACGCCGCACGTTCCGGAAGATCAACGCGGCGAGGATCAGGGTGACGAGCACCGACGCGGCGAGGGTACGCAGGCCGAGCCGCATCACACCGGTGCGGACGTCCTCCACAGCGCTCTGGCTGGCGCGGCTGATGCTCGCCGGGTCGTCCAGTAGCGCCTCGGTACGCCCCTGGTCCAGTGCGCCGAGCCGCACTGTGAGGTGCGTCGGCCCGTCATGGCTGTCCAGCAGCAGCGCGCCGAGCGGCGGTACGTCGATCGTCGTCCCGCCGTCGCTGGCGGGGGAGAGGGTGAGGGTGGCCCGGAACGGCCCGATGTCGGTGTCCACCTGCCCACCGGCCAGTACGCCGAGCACCGCCCCCGCAAGTGCCACGGCGAGCACGGCGAGGATCACGCCAGCGCGGCGTACCGGCCCGCCGGGTCGACCGATCCGCCGGGTACGTGGCGGCTCGCTGCCGGCCACCGGCTCGTCCCGGTCGCCGGTGTCGTCGTGCTGCTCGTCGCGCTGCCCGTCCATGCTGAGATTCTGACCTGCCCGTCGGAGGATCTTGGCAAACCCGCGCGGATGGTGACGCAGGTCAGCTGCGACCGCCGTCGCCGCCGGCGAAGACCACCCGCAGCAGCCGGTCGTCGTCGCCCGCCGGGGTGCCCCGCCCGTCGTGGTTGGAGGTGCTCACCCAGAGCGACCCGTCCGGCGCGGCGGCCACCGCGCGCAGTCGACCGTACCGGTTGGTGAGCAGCTCACTGGGCTGACCGAGCATGGTGCCCGTGTCGGTCAGCTCCATCACCCAGAGTCGCTTACCGCGCAGGCAGCCGGTGACAAGCAGTCGATCCGTGGCGGCCAGGCCGGAGCAGGACGCATCGGAGGTAGCCCACTGCGTGAGCGGATCGGTGTACCGCTTGTCGCCGGCCCGCCCCTCGACCTGCGGCCAGCCGTAGTTGCCGCCCTTGGTGATCTGGTTGATCTCGTCCCAGGTGTTCTGGCCGAACTCGACGGCGTACATCCGCTTGGCCTCGTCCCACGCGAAACCCTGCACGTTGCGGTGCCCCAGCGACCAGACCGGGGAGCCGGGGTACGGGTTACCTGCCGACGGCTTGCCGTCGGCGGTGATCCGCAGGATCTTGCCGCCGAGGCTCTTGACGTCCTGCGCGGCGGGGCGTTCCCCGGCGTCACCCGTGCTGACGTAGAGCTGGCCGTCCGGGCCGAACCCCAACCCGCCGCCGTTGTGCACGTTGGCCTTGGGGATGCCGGTGAGGACGGGGGTCGGCTGGCCGCCGATCTGGAGCTTGGCGACCCGGTTGTCCTGCTCGGCGGTGTAGTAGACGAAGACCGTCCGGTCCCGGTCGTAGCTGGGTGACGCGGCGATGCCCAGCAGGCCGCCCTCGCCCGCCGCCGCCACGTCGGAGATGGTCTGCACCACCCGGACCTGTAGACCCTCGGGCCCGGACTCCGGGCCGACCTGGAGGATCCTGCCGCTGTCCCGTTCGGTGACGAGTGCGCCGCCGTTGGGCAGGAAGGCGATGCCCCACGGCACCCGCAGGCCCTTGGCCAGCACTGTCGCCACCGCCTGCTGGCCGGCCCCGCCAGGGCTCGCCGCTGCCGACGGCGTCGGCAGGTTGGGGGGCTCGCCGGCCGGGTCGGGCTCCGGCTCACCGAAGCTGCAACCGGTGGCGAACAGCAGCGCCGCGCACGACGCCGCGAGGACCGAGCGGAGACGGCGGGTGCGAGGGTACGGGGGACGATCTCTCACCCGGCCCAGGGTAGCCCGCCGGACGACCCAACCGGGCCCGCCGGGGCGGACGGTACCTCGTCGGCTCCTTTGAGGGGCCTGTCAGCGGGCCCGTACGGCAAGCAGTGCCGTGTCGTCCTCGCGATGCAGGATCGAGGCGAGCAGCAGGTCGCACAGGTCGTCGAGCGGGACGGTGTCGGTGCCTGTCAACCGGCCCACCAGCTCGGTGAGCCCGTCGTCGATGGACCGGTCCCGGCGCTCGATCAGCCCGTCGGTGTAGAGCAGCAGCGTGTCGCCGGTGGTCAGGCTTGTGGACTGGCTGGTCCGCGGCGACGGTCGGGCCAGCCCGAGCAGCGGCTCCGGCGTCGCTTCGAGGACCTCGACCGCACCACCGACACGGACCACAAGGGCCGGCGGGTGCCCGGCGTTGCACCAGGTCACCTCGCGTACACCGGAGTGCTGGCGGCAGATCCGGACGAGTGTCGCGGTGGCCGCGATCGGCAGCCGCAGGCCACGGATCGCGCCGTCCAGGTGGCTCATCAACGCCCCGACCGCGTCCGGCCGGCCGAAGGCGTTGCCCCGCACCAGGTTGCGCAGCTGGCCCATCGTGGCCGCCGCTTCGATGTCGTGCCCGGCCACGTCCCCGATCGCCGCGATCAGGTCACCGTCGGGCTGGACGAAGGCGTCGTACCAGTCGCCGCCGACCTCCACCCGGTCGGCCGCCGGCTGGTAGCGGGCCGCCAGCTCCAGCTCCGGTACGACGGGCAGGTGCGGCAGCATGCTGTGCTGGAGGACTTCGGCGACGTGCCGCTGCTCGCCGTACATCGAGCTGTTGCCGATCGCCTGCCCGGCCCGGCGGCCGATGTCCACGGCGGTGAGCAGGTCCCGGTCGTCGAACTGCTGACGCCCGGGCGCGTTGACAAGTGTGATCGCGCCCAGCACGGTGCCACCGGCGGCCCGTACCGGCACGCTGAGGTAGGAGGCGATGCCGAGACGTTCGGCGATCGCCACCATCTCCGGATCGGTGGTGCCCCGTGCGACGTCGGCAAGCGACGCCACCGCACCGAGCCGGGGCTGGCCGGTTCGCAGGACCGCGCGGATCGTCGACTCCTGGCTCAGCCCGGTGGGCAGCAGGGCCGCGAAACCGTCGACGTCCGCCGCCCGGGCCGGGTCGCGGTGCACCGCCACCACCTCGCGGGGCAGGCCCGCTGGCCCGACCAGGGTGAGCAGGCACCAGTCGGCGAGCAGCGGCACCATCGTGGCGGCGAGCCGCCGCAGCGACGTGCCCACGTCCAGCGTGCCGGCGAGCGTCTCACTGACCCCGGCCAGCAGTTCCAGCCGCTCGTGCGCCCTCACGACACGGCGGCGTGCCTCCTGCGCCCCGTCCAGGGCGATCCGCAGCCGCAGCTCGGACGAACAGGCAGCGGCCAGGTCCGCAAGTGTCCGCAGCTGCCCGGCGGTCCAGGCCCGCGGCTTGCTGTCGATGGCGCAGAGCGCGCCGAGCACCCGGCCGGAGAGATCGGTCAACGGCATTCCGGCGTACGCGACCACGCCGAGGTCCTCGATGGCCTGGTTGTCCCGTACGCGGGGGTAGAGCCGGGCGTCCGGCAGCACCATCGGCACCTCGATGTCCACCACGTGCTGGCAGAACGAGTGGCTCAGGGGAGTCTGCCGCCGCTCGGACCAGGGCTCGGGCAGCCCCACCGCACCGGGAAAGAACTGCCTGTCGGCGGAGACCAGGGAGACCAGCGCGACCGGAACGTCCAGCAGGTCGCTGACCAGCCGGGCGAACCTGTCGAACGCTTCGTCCGGTGCGGCGTCCAGACCGGTGTCGGCGAGGGCGCGCAGTCGCGTTGCGTCGGCGAGCCCCGGGGGCGGGGTGCTCGCGCGTCGCGGGCTGGCGGAGGAGCCGTCGGTCATCGAGCACCTGTCTGCGGGGGCGGAGGCCGACCGGCCATCCGGCCTTGGTTATACCTCGTTCGGGCCCGGACCGAACATCGGTGTGCCGAGTCTCGCGCGCCCCGCCTCCTCGCGCCATCCCCCGGGACGCCGGTTCGTCGCCGTGCCCGCTCCGGTCGCCGCGCCGGGGACTATCGTCGGCGGACGTGAAGGTATGGATTCCACACCAGGCCGGCCTGCACCTCGTCGGCGGGCTGCCCGAGGGCGTGACGGTGGAGGTCGCCGAGCATCCCGACCGGCTGCCCTCCGGCGTGGCCGACGTCCGCTTCTGGGTACCGCCGTTTCTGAGCGGGTCGGACGCGACAGCGCTGCTGCGCGAGCTGCCTGACCTGGCCGTTGTGCAGTTGCTCTCGGCGGGGGCGGACGCCTGGGTCGACCGGATGCCGGAGGGCGTCACCCTCTGCGATGCCCGGGGTGTGCACGATCCGTCCACCGCCGAGTGGGTGGTCACGGCGATCCTCACCCAGCTGCGGGCGTTCCCCGCCTTCGTCCGGGCGCAGGCGCAGCGGCGGTGGGCGTTCGAGGGGAACACCCCGACCGACGAGCTGTCCGGCAAGCGGGTGCTCATCGTCGGCGCCGGCTCCATCGGTACGGCGGTCCGCGACCGGCTCGCCCCGTTCGAGGTGAGCTTCACCCTTGTCGCCCGGACCGCCCGACCCGAGCAGGGGGTGCATGCCGTGGCCGAACTGCCGCGTCTGCTGCCCGAGGCCGATGTGGTGGTCGTGCTGGTGCCGTTGACCGACCAGACCCGTGGTCTGATCGACAAGGAGTTCCTGGCCGCCATGCCGGACGGGGCGCTGCTTGTCAACGCCGCCCGGGGGCCGGTGGCTCGCACCGAGGCGCTGGTGGCCGAGTTGGCCTCCGGTCGGATCTCGGCCGCTCTGGACGTCACCGACCCCGAGCCGCTGCCCGTCGACTCCCCGCTCTGGACGATGCCGAACGTGCTCCTCACGCCCCACGTCGCCGGGTCGGTGCGGGGGTTGCTGCCGCGGGCGTACCGGCTGGTCGGCGAGCAGGTGCGGCGCTTCGCGGCCGGCGAGCCGCTGATCAACACGGTGGTCGACGGCTACTGACGGTCGCAGCAGGCCCGGCGTCCCGGTCGCCGCTGGTCCCGGCCGGCGTCCCGGGCAGTTGCTGCTGGTCGGGCCTCGACGGCCCTGGAGGTTGCTACTGGTCGGGGGTCTCGGTCGTTTCACTCGGCAGCGTCTGGCCGGTTGCCGAGACCAGCCGGGGCAGGTCCGTGCCGCGCACCGCGGGCAGGACGACCTGCTGACCGTCGTCGAGCCGGGCGACTGCCCGCCCGCGCGGATCGGTGGCCAGCTCGACGATGTGGTCCCAGTCGATCCTGCGTTGCCCCAGCAGCGCGCGCAGGCGCAGTTCCCGGGGGTTGGCGTCGGTGCCGGCCCGCCAGGCCCACACCCCGACGGCGAGCGGAACGAGCAACACCGGCAGCAGGTACGTCCGGGCGTTGGCCAACGGAAGGGCGCCGACGAAGGCGACGAGCGCGGCGGCCAGGATGGCTTGGTTGTACCGGAAGCGGACCGTATCGGGCGTACTCACCCAGCGATGATCCCACCTTGGCCTGGTCGGGCTCGCGGCGGGCGGTGTCGTGCCGACCCGACGCGCCGCACAGTGACACAGGTCACTGCCTGCGCCGGTAGCTGATGCGTAACCGATCTGGCCGTCGATCGTTCTGGACTGATGGGCAGTGGATCCGCAACGTCCACCGTCCCGCATCGCCGCACCGCCCCGTGCCCCCTCACGAAGGCGACCGCCGTGCCTCTCGCGTACCCGTTCCGTGTCCTCGTCCCCCGCCGGGCGGCACCGGAGGCCGCCGTGCTCGCGGCCGTCGCGCTGCTCGTTCTCGCCGGCGCCGCCGGCCTGGTCCCGGCCTCGGTGGTGATCGCGCTCGCCGGCGGCGCGGGTGCCACGCTCGCCGGGGTACGCCTCACCCGCCTGGCCAGCCGCCGCCGCACCGCCGTGACCCACAGTGACCTGTCGTCAGCCGAGCCGTCCCCGCTGGCGCTGGGCGTGCTGCTCGACGCGGCGGTGGTGGCGGCCGGTCTCACCGCCGCCACGTTGCCGCTGGTCGACACCGGGCAGCGTGCCGCTGCCCTGGCGGGTGCGCTGATCGTCGCGGCAGTGTCCGCGGCCGGGCTGCTCCGGCTGCCGGGCCGGCCGTCGCCGTGGGCAGTGGTCCGGCTGCGGGGACCGTTGTCGGCGACCGCTCCGGCGGTGGGACTGGCGCTCGCCGGCTGGCTGTTGCTTCCCGGCGACGTCGTCTCGGCGCCGGTCCGGCTTGTCGGTGCTCTGGCGCTCGGCGGGCTGGGCATGGCCGCGCTGAACGCGTTCACCGGACGGGGCCGACGCTCGGGTGCCGGCGTCTGTCGTGGCGGGGTCCTGCTCATCCTGCTCGCGCTGGCGTTGCTGACCGTCCTGCCGCCAGTGGACGCGGGTCGGGGGGCGCTTGTGGCAGTGCCGCCGCTGGTGCTCGGGATGCTGCTGACCGCGTTCGGGGCGGATGCCGCGGTGGCCGCGGGCGACGTGCAGTCGACTCTCGGTCCCGCCACGCTGACCTGGCCCCGGGTGGTGCTTCCGGCGGCGGTGTTGCTGCTGGTGGTGGGCCTGCACGCGGCTGCCGGCCGCACACCGGACCGGACGAGCGTGCTGCTCGCCCTGGCCGCGGTGCCACCGCTGGTGCTGCGTGAGCTGCTGGGCGGTGCCGACGCGGCCACCGGCGAACGGCGTGCCGCGCACCGCCGCCGTACCGGCCGCGCCCTCCGGCAACTCCGCTGGCCGGGAGCGCCGGACGACCGGGCCGAGCCGCCTGCGGACGCCAGCGAGTCCGGCCCCGACGCGCCCTGGCCGTCCGGTGGCGGCACCTCGACGGGCGGCGGCGCGACCTGGGCGTCCGGCGGTGACGCGGGCACCTCGACCAGCACTCCTGCCTGGCCGTCCGGTGACGCCGGCACCTCGGCCGGCTGCTTCGCCTGGCCCGACGATGGTGACGCCGGCACCTCGACCGGCGGCGTGGCCTGGCCCGACTGTGGTGTCGCCTGGTCGCCGTCCGGCCGTGGGTCGGTGTCGGGCGGCGACGGTCCGGCCGACCGCGCGGCTCTCCTGGACGCGCTTGCCTCGATCGGCGACGTGCCGGCGCCGGCCGGCGCGCTGCTGCTTGTGGACCTGCACGGCGCCGACGGGCTCGGTCCGGTGGCTCGGGAGGACATCCTGGCCGAGGCGGTCCTGCGGGTCCGTGCGGTCGTCGCGCCCGGCGACCTTGTCACCGGCTGCACCGGCACCGGCTTCGCCGTGGTCACCGCTGCCGGCCCGGTGCTGGCGTACGCGCTGGGCACCCGGCTGCTGGCCGCGCTCACCCCGCCGTACCGGTGGGGCGGCTCGGTGCTGCGGGTGCAGACGAGCATCGGGCTGGCCGAGGTGGGCGGTGCCGGGCCGGCGGACGTGCTCCGGCAGGCTGAGTTGGCGCGGCGACGCGCGGTCCAGCTGGGTCGGGACCGGGTCGAGTGGTACGACGCGTTCCTGGAGGAGCAGTTGGTGCGTCGGCTCGACCTGGAGCGCGAGTTGCCGGGTGCGGTCGCGCGGGGCGAGCTGGATCTGGTCTACCAGCCGGTGGTGGACCTGGCCGACCGGCAGCCGGTGGGCGCTGAGGCGTTGCTGCGCTGGCGGAGTCCGGTGCTCGGCACTGTGCTTCCGGCCGAGCTGCTGCCTGTCGCCGAGGATCTGGACCTGGTCGGGGAGTTGGAGTGGTGGGTGGTGGACCGGGCCTGCCGGCAGTTGGCCGACTGGTCGGCGGGCAACCGGGAGCTGTGGATGGCAGTCAACGTCACCACCCGGGAGCTGACCACACCCGACTTCGTGCAGCGCGTCGCCGCTGTGCTGGCCGCGTACGGGGTGTCCCCGGAGCGGCTGGTGGTGGAGGTGGCGGAGCCGAGGATCGGTGGCGACCTGTCGACTGTGGTGGCCCGGCTTGCCGGGTTGCGCTCGCTGGGTGTCCGCACGGCGTTGGACGACTTCCGGGCCGAGCACGCCTCGCTGGCCCACCTGCGCCGGCTGCCCATCGACCTGTTGAAGGTCGGCCCCGGCCTCGTGGGCGCACAGTCGGCGGGACAGCCACCGCTGATCGACGTGGTGGTCAACGTGGGTGAGCGGCTGGGTGTGGAGATCGTCGCCGAGGAGTTGGAGTCACCGATCCAGGTGGAGGGGGCGCACCGGGCCGGCTGCCACTACGGGCAGGGTTTCGCGCTGGCCCGTCCGGCCACCGCCGAGCGGGTCGAGGCGTACTTCGAGGAGTTCCCGTCGGCGTCCCGCTGAACCCGGCTACCGAACCCGGTTCACCGCTGGCGGGGCGGTGCGGTGCTGCCGCGTGGCGTGAGGTGCGGTGTCTCATCCTGGACGCGGGTCGCGGGCTGCCCGGCGATGACGGCGAGCAGTTGGCGGGCGGCGTGCGCGCCGTACGCCGGAATGTCGCGGCCGAGGGCCGTGAGGGGCGGGTGCACGAGCCGGCAGAGTGGTGAGTCGTCCCAGGCCACTATGGACAGGTTGTCCGGCACGGTGAGCCCCATCTCCTGGGCGACGGAGAGCCCGGCGATCGCCATCACGTCGTTGTCGTAGATGACGGCGGTGGGTCGCTGGGCGGAGCTGAGCAGGCGGCGGGTGGCCCGGCCGCCCTCCTCTCCGGTGTAGTCGGACCAGACGGTGACCGCGTCGACCAGGCCGAGCCGTTGGCACACCGCCGTGAAGGCTTCGGTGCGGATCGCGGTGTGCCGCAGGTCGGGCAGGCCGCCGACCCGGGCGATCCGTCGGTGCCCGAGCGCGACCAGGTATTCCACGGTCTCGGTGAGCGCCGCGGCGTCGTCGGACCAGAGGCTGGACAGCTCGCCGGTGCCGCCCGGCCCGCCGATGACCACTGCCGGCAGTTGGAGCTGTTCCAGGGCGGGGATGCGTCTGTCGTCGGTGCGCAGGTCGCAGACGAGCACCCCGTCCACCCGACGCTCGGCCCACCAGCGCCGGTAGACCGCTATCTCGGCGTCGTGGTCGGCCACGACCTGCAGGGTCAGCGCGTACGAGCGGGCGGAGAGTTCCGCCTCGACGCCGCTGATCAGCTCCATGAAGAACGGCTCGATGCCCAGTATCCGGGCCGGTCGGCAGAGTGCCAGGCCGACGGCCTCGGCGGTGGCGGCGGAGAGCGCACGGGCTGCGCTGCTCCGGCTGAACCCGATCTCGGTGGCGATGGCGAGGATGCGTTGCCGGGTGGCCTCGGAGACGCCGGGTTGCCCGTTCAGCGCGTACGACACGGCGCCCTTGGAGACGCCGGCACGCCGGGCGACGTCGGCGATGGTCGGCCGCTTCACCGGCGTGCTCCTCCGCTCCTGCCCCGGGGTCGGGGTTCTGACCTTGCCATGGCCGTGGGCCTCGTGTCGGCGGCCCCAACGTAGCGCAACCGGGAGCGACCGGCCGTCCGCGCCGTGTGCCCGCCCGGGCGCCACAGGACACGCCGGCCGGGCTCTGGACCTACCTGCTGCTCGCGGTCAGCATGCTGTTCGCCGCGTTTCCGCTGTACTGGATGTTCGTCATCGCCACGAGCGACGACGAGGCGTCGGCGAAGCTGCCGCCCGCAGTGGTGCCCGGCGGGGAGTTCATCGCTACCGTTCCCCTGCTGGTCATGCTGTTCATCGGTGGACGTCAGGTCGTCCGCGGAATCATGGAAGGCGCGGTGAGGTCGTGACTCCGTTGCACGAGGGCTGGACCCTGCGGGCGGTACCCGGACCGCAGGTCCCGGCCGGAATCGCCGACCGGACGGTGCCGGCCACAGTGCCCGGCTGCGTGCACACCGACCTGCTCGCCGCCGGCATAATCCCCGACCCGTACCTCGACGACAACGAACTGGCGCTTGCCTGGATCGGCCGCACCGACTGGGTCTACCAGACCACGTTCGTTCACGAGCCGGGCGACGACGAGCGTGTCGACCTGGTCTGCGCCGGCCTGGACACGGTCGCCACCGTCACCCTCAACGGCGTCGAGGTCGGCCGTACCGCGAACATGCACCGTGGCTACCGGTTCGACGTCCGCTCGCTGCTGCGCGACGGCGACAACGACCTCGTCGTCGCGTTCGACTCCGCGTACCGGTACGCCGAGGCGCTGCGGGACCGGCTCGGCGACCGGCCCAACGCCTACCCGGAGCCCTTCAACTTCATCCGCAAGATGGCCTGCAACTTCGGCTGGGACTGGGGGCCGACGCTTGTCACAGCGGGCATCTGGCAGGACATCGGCCTGCACGCCTGGTCCACGGCCCGGCTGGCCACCGTCCGCCCGCTTGTCACACTGGACGGCCGGGACGGGCGGGTGGAGCTGCACGTCGAGGTCGAGCGGGTCGCGGCCGTCCCGCTGACAGTCCGCGCCACAGTCGCCGGCGTCCACGCCGAGGTCGTCGTCCCGGCCGGGGAGCGCACTGCCGTGCTCACAGTCACCGTCCGCGAGCCCGCACTGTGGTGGCCCCGGGGGTACGGCGAGCAGACGCGCCACCCGCTTGAGGTGACCCTGTACGCGCCGGACGGCGACGCCCTGGACACCTGGTCCCGTCGGATCGGCTTCCGTTCGGTGCGACTGGACACCACCGAGGACCAGCACGGCACCCCGTTCGCGTTGTCGGTGAACGACGTCCCGGTCTTCGTACGCGGGGTCAACTGGATCCCCGATGACGTGTTTCCCACCCGGATCACGCGGGACCGGCTGGCGCAGCGGTTCGACCAGGCAGCCGGCGCCAACATCAACCTGCTGCGCGTCTGGGGCGGTGGCCGGTACGAGTCGGACGACTTCTACGACCTCGCCGACGAGCGTGGGCTGCTGGTGCAGCAGGACTTCCTCTTCGCCTGCGCGGCGTACCCGGAGGAGGAGCCGTTGCGCACCGAGGTCGAGGCGGAGGCGCGGGAGCAGGTGACACGCCTCGCCGGTCACCCCTCGCTGGTGCTCTGGACCGGCAACAACGAGAACATCTGGGGCTGGCACGACTGGGACTGGCAGGAGCCCCTTGCCGGGCGTACCTGGGGTCGTGGCTACTACCTCGACGTGTTGCCCCGGATCGTCGGCGCGCTCGACCCGACCCGCCCGTACTGGCCGGGCAGCCCCTGGTCGGGCAGCGAGGCGATCCACCCCAACGACCCGGCGCACGGCACCACGCACATCTGGGACGTGTGGAATACCGACGACTACACCAGATACCGGGAGTACGTGCCGCGCTTCGTCGCCGAGTTCGGCTACCAGGCCCCACCCGCGTACGCGACGGTGCGCCGGTCCATCTCCGACGACCCTCTCGCGCACGACTCGCCGGGCATGGCTCACCACCAGAAGGCAGCCGACGGTGACGTGAAGCTGCAACGCGGTCTGGACGCGCACCTGCCGCCGCCCGCCGACTTCGACGACTGGCACTACCTCACCCAGCTCAACCAGGCCCGCGCCATCCAGCTCGGCGTGGAGCACTTCCGCTCACACCGGGACGTCTGCGCCGGCACCATCGTGTGGCAGCTCAACGACTGCTGGCCGGTCACCTCCTGGTCGGCCGTCGACGGCGACGGTCGGCGCAAACCCCTGTGGTACGCGCTGCGCAACGCGTACGCCGACCGACTGCTCACCGTGCAGCCGCGCGACGGCGGGCTGGCCCTGGTGGCGGTGAACGAGACCGCGCAGGCGTGGACAGGGCCGGCCACCATCACCCGACTCGCCCTCACCGGGGAGCCGAGGGCGAAGACCTCGGTCGACCTCGACGTTCCGGCGTACTCCTCGGTGGTGCTGGCGCTGCCGACGGAGCTGGCGGGGCCGGACGAGGTCCGCGCCGAACTGCTGGTCGCGGAGGCCGGGGACACCGCGGAGCGCGCGCTGTGGTTCTTCGCCGAGGACCGCGACGTCGACTGGCCGGCGGCGGCGTGGGACGCGACGGTCGAGCCGGTCGACGGTGGCCAGCGGGTGCGGGTGACCGCCCGGACGGTGCTGCGCGACCTGACGCTGTTTCCGGACCGGCTCGATCCGGCCGCGCAGGTCGACAGGGCGCTGGTGACGCTGCTGCCGGGGGAGAGCGCCGTGTTCACGGTGCGCGCGCCCGGCCCGCTCGACCCCGGGGCGCTCACCAGCCGTCCGGTGCTGCGCTGCGTCAACGACCTCACCTGAGAGCGGCCGTCATCTTCGTCGATTTGAAGACTTTTGCAAGTGGTAAAGTCTTCAGAGTCGGCGGAGGGGATGTGTCATGTCGGTGCCGCTGTACCAGGCGAAGGCGGAGCTGTTCCGGACCCTCGGGCATCCGGTCCGCATCCGGGTGCTCGAACTGCTCCAGGACGGGCCGAAGCCGGTCCGGGACCTGCTGGCAGCCATCGACGTGGAGGCATCGAACCTCTCCCAGCAGCTCGCCGTGCTGCGGCGGGCCGGCATGGTCACCTCGTACCGGGACGGCCCCCTGGTCATGTACGCGCTCAGCACCCCCGACGTGGCCGACCTGCTCGCCGCCGGGCGGCGCATCCTCGGCGCGGTCCTCACCGACCGGGACGCCCTGCTTGACGAACTACGGGCCTCGGGGACGGACCGGTGAGTGCAGCGGCACCTGCGGCGGCCGGTCGTCGTCGCGCCGGCCAGGTCGTACGGCAGGCGGGCCGGCTGTTCGGCGGGCTGCTGCCCCGCCGGGCCGACTGGGAGAACGCGCGTCGCTCACCTCGACGCGACCTGGTCGCCGGGCTCACAGTGGCAGTGGTGGCGCTTCCCCTCGCGCTCGCCTTCGGCGTCACCTCCGGGCTCGGCGCGCAGGCTGGCCTCGTCACCGCAGTGGTCGCCGGAGCCGTCGCGGCGATCTTCGGCGGCTCCAACCTCCAGGTCTCCGGTCCCACCGGTGCCATGACAGTGGTGCTGGTGCCCGTGGTGCAGCAGTTCGGCGCCCGCGGCGTGCTGATGGTCGGCGCGCTGGCCGGGCTGATCCTGATCGCGCTCGCACTGGCCCGCCTCGGCCGCTACGTCCGCTATCTGCCCACCCCGGTGATCGAGGGCTTCACCGCCGGTATCGCCGTGGTCATCGCGCTGCAACAGGTGCCGGCCGCGCTCGGCGTCACCGGCGCGCACGGCGAGAAGGTGTGGGCGGTGGCCGCCGACGCGGTCGCCCGGTTCGCCGCGCAGCCCCGGCCCGCCGCGATCGCCGTGACGCTCGGCGTGGCGGCGTTGATGCTGCTCGGCGCCCGGTGGCGGCCCGCCGTGCCGTTCTCCCTGGTCGGAGTGGCCGCCGCCACGCTCCTCGCCGAGTTGGCGCCGATCGACCTGGCCCGGATCGGCGAGCTGCCGCAGGGACTGCCCGTACCGTCGCTGGACTTCATCGACGTCGGCGCGCTCGGCACGCTGCTGCCGAGCGCCGTGGCCGTGGCCGCGCTCGCCGCCCTGGAGAGCCTGCTCTCCGCGACAGTTGCGGACGGAATGACGGTCGGCGAACGGCACGACCCCGACCGGGAACTGTTCGGTCAGGGCCTGGCCAACCTCGCCTCCCCGGTCTTCGGCGGCATCCCGGCGACCGCTGCCATCGCCCGTACCGCGGTGAACGTGCGCGCCGGAGCGTCCTCGAAGCTCGCCGCGCTCACGCACGCCGTCGCCCTCGCCGCGATCGTGCTCGCCGCCGCCCCGCTCGTCGGCCGTATCCCGCTCGCCGCACTGGCCGGGGTGCTGCTCGCCACCACCGTCCGGATGGTGGAGGCGGCCTCCCTGCTGGCGCTGATGCGGGCCACCCGCGCCGACGCGGTCGTGCTGGTGCTGACGTTCGCCGTCACGGTGATCTGGGACCTGGTGACCGCTGTGGTCGTCGGACTCGCCGTCGCGGCCGTCCTGGCGCTGCGCGCGGTCGCCCGCAGCGCCCGGCTGGAACAGGTCCCTCTGGACACCGGCGAGCACAGCGCCGAGGAACACGCACTGCTCACCGAGCACATCGTCGCGTACCGGCTCGACGGGCCGCTCTTCTTCGCCGCCGCGCACACCTTCCTGCTGGAGCTGGCGGAGGTGGCCGACGTACGGGTGGTGATCCTGCGGATGTCCCGCGTCTCCACGGTCGACGCCACAGGCGCCCAGGTGCTCGGCGACGCCATCGCCCGGCTGCGCGCCCGGGGGATCACTGTATTGCTCTCCGGCATCACCCCGGGCCACGACCAGGTGCTCAGCACCCTCGGTGTCGCCGACGAACTGCGCCGCGAGGGTCTGGTCTTCCCGGACACCCCGTCCGCCATCCGCTACGCCCGAGGCGTGGCCCTCGCCCCGAGCCCGTCCTAGACGCCCGTCTCCGCGCACCTGACCCCCGGTCGGTGTGGGCGGGCTCCGCTCGCACCGAAATGGACGCTGGACGGGCGGCTGGTCGTTCGAGGTGGCGCCGGGCGGGTACCAGGGCGGCATGACTGATCCGGTTGAGCTTTCCGAACTGCACGCCGGGGGCGCCGACCCCGACGACGTCACCCCGGAGGAGCCGCACGAGAACCTGGACGGAACCGACGAGGACGTGCCCGCGGAGGCCGGCCTGCCCGTCGACGGCACCACGCCGGCCGGGGAGGACCCGACCCAACCCTGACGCGACGGCAGCCGTACGAACGGAACGGTCCGCCGCACGGACCTGAGGTGTTAGGAAGGGCCCCCTCCTATACCTGAGGCGTTAAGAGGGGGCCCTTCCTTACTTCACTCGGGGACGCGGCGGTACGCGCCGTCGCTGGCCGACGTGGCCATCGAGGCGTACGCGCGTAGTGCCGCCGACACCGGACGCTGCCTGTCGACAGGGGTGTACGGCTTGTCGCGCTTCTCCTCGGCCACCCGGCGCGCCTCCAGCTCGTCGGCGGGCACGTTCAGCTCGATGGAGCGCCCCGGGATGTCGATGACGATCTCGTCACCGTTGCGGACCAGGGCGATCAGCCCGCCGGAGGCGGCCTCGGGGGAGGCGTGCCCGATGGAGAGCCCGGAGGTGCCACCGGAGAAACGACCGTCGGTGAGCAGCGCGCAGGAACGCCCCAACCCTCGGCCCTTGAGGAACGAGGTCGGGTAGAGCATCTCCTGCATGCCGGGGCCGCCCTTCGGGCCCTCGTACCGGATCACCACGACGTCTCCGGCGACGATCTCCTTGGCGAGGATCGCGGTCACGGCGTCGTCCTGCGACTCGTAGACCTTCGCCGGCCCACGGAAGGTCAGGCACTCCTCCGGCACGCCGGCGGTCTTGACCACGCAGCCCTCTGGGGCGAGGTTGCCGAACAGGATCGCCAGGCCACCGTCGGCGGAGTAGGCGTGCTCGCGGTCGCGGATGCAGCCCTCTGCGGCGTCGGTGTCAAGGGTCGACCAGCGGTTGGTGGTGGAGAACGGTTGGGTGGTGCGCACCCCGCCGGGTGCGGCGTGGAACAGCTCGACCGCCGTCGGCGTGGGTGAGCCGCTGCGGACATCCCAGTCGGTCAGCCACTGTGCCAGCGAGGGGGAGTGCACGGCGTGCACGTCGCGGTTGAGCTGCCCGGCGCGGTCCAGCTCACCGAGGATGGCGGGGATGCCGCCAGCCCGGTGGACGTCCTCCATGTGGTACTTCGGGGAGTTCGGCGCGACCTTGGCCAGGCAGGGCACCCGCCGGGAGATGGCGTCGATGTCGGCGACGCCGAAGTCCATTTCCGCCTCGCGGGCGGCGGCGAGCAGGTGCAGCACCGTGTTCGTGGAGCCGCCCATCGCGACGTCCAGGGCCACCGCGTTCCCGAAGGCGGCCTTGGAGGCGACGTTGCGGGGCAGCACGGAGTCGTCGTCACCGTCGTACCACCGCTTGGCGATATCCACGACGGTGCGGCCGGCCTCGACGAAGAGCGACCGGCGCGCGGCGTGGGTGGCGAGCGTCGAACCGTTGCCGGGCAGCGCCAGCCCGATCGCCTCGGTGAGGCAGTTCATCGAGTTGGCGGTGAACATGCCGGAGCAGGAGCCGCAGGTGGGGCATGCGGAGCGCTCGATCTCACCGAGCTGCTCGTCGGTGACAGCCTCGTTGGAGGAGGCGATCATCGCGTCGATCAGGTCGATCTTGGAGTGCACGATGCCCTCGATCGCCGTCGTCTTGCCGGCCTCCATCGGGCCGCCGGAGACGAAGACGGTAGGGATGTTGAGTCGCAGCGCGGCCAGCAACATGCCGGGGGTGATCTTGTCGCAGTTGGAGATGCAGACAAGGGCGTCGGCGCAGTGTGCGTTGACCATGTATTCGACCGCGTCGGCGATCAGCTCGCGGCTGGGCAGCGAGTAGAGCATGCCGCCGTGGCCCATGGCGATGCCGTCGTCGACAGCGATGGTGTTGAACTCCCGTCCCACCCCGCCGGCCTCGGCCACCGCGTCGGCGACCAGGCCACCCATGTCCTTGAGGTGTACGTGGCCCGGGACGAACTGGGTGAAACTGTTGGCGATGGCAACGATCGGCTTGCCGAAATCGTCGTCGGTCATCCCGGTGGCCCGCCAGAGGGCCCGGGCGCCGGCCATCGTCCGACCGTGTGTGGAAGTCCTCGACCGCAGCTCAGGCATGCGTACCAGCATGCCACCGTCCGCGCGCGGGCCGTCCGGTGTGTGTGCCGTGTCCCAACAGATGCACATCAGGTCCCCACGGCGCGTGCCCATCCGGCACTCTTGAGACGTGCATCTCCCCCCGGGCATGGTCGCCGTCGCGGCGCTGAGCGGGCTGGTCGCCGTCGCCGCCACCGTGCTGCTGACCATGGTCGCCCGGCGGCGCACCGGCCTGCACCGGCCGGCGCACGTGCTGCTCGCGGTGGCCGCCGGGGTGTCCCTTCTCAGCCTGCTGGCCGGCATGGTGGCGGTGCTCTCCGCGAGCGACCACTGGGCACACGAGCAGGGTCTGCGCACCGGCTGGGCCACCGCAGCGGCGGTCGGCACCGCGCTGAGCGGCTTGGCCTTCGCGGCCGGTCTGCTCCGGCTGCCGGGGGTTGCCGCCACCACGGCGGGAACGGCCCGGCTCGCCCTGGACAGCGTGACGATGGCGGCGGCGCTGTGGTTCGTCGGTTGGGTGCTCTTCTCCGAACCGACCCGGCTGCTGGGTGACGCCACTCCGATGGCCTGCCCGGCGATCGTGGTGGCCACGGTGAGCGCCGCGCTCGGCGCGGGGCTCGCCGTGATCGTGGTCTTCCGGGCCGCGGCCCCGCGTCGTGGCCTGACGGTGCTGGCCGCCGGGATCAGCGCGGTGAGCTGTGGTGGTCTGGGTCTCAGCGCCGGGCTCTGTCAGGCCGGGCCGACGATGGCGTTGGCCGGCGCTGCGGTGCTGGCCGCCGGCCTGCTGGCCGTCGCGTTCGCGGTGTACCGGGACGACCGGCCGGGGCAGATCGAGCTGGACCTGATCGGGCGCGACGGCGAATACGCAGTGGTTCCGATGGTGGCGATGGCCGCGTCGGCGACCTACCACCTCCTGCAGGGCGGCCAGTTCACCGCGCCGGGCATCGTGGCCGGCATCGTGGAGGGCTTCGCGCTCGTCGCCCGGCAGTACGTCACCCTCAAGGACGTCCGGGACTACGCCGGCCGGCTGGCCGAGCGGGAGGCACACTTTCGCGAGCTGGCCCACACCGACCCGTTGACATCGCTCGCCAACAGGCGGGGTCTGCTGCGCACGTTGCACGACAGCGCGGCGGCCGGCACCCCGTGCGTCCTGCTCAGTCTCGACCTGGACGGCTTCAAGCACGTCAACGACATGCGCGGTCACGGCGTGGGCGACGCCGTCCTGGCCGAGGTGGGCAGCCGGCTGCGCGGCAACCTGCGCCCCGGCGACATGGCGGCACGCCTCGGCGGCGACGAGTTCGCCGTCCTCATGTCGGCTCGGCCGGCCGAGGCGGACCGGGTCGCCGAGCGGCTGCTGGGGGTGCTCAACCGTCCGTACGACCAGGAGGAGGGGCCGGTCTTCCTGTCGGTGAGCATCGGTGTGGCCGGGTGGGCGGGCGCACCGGACGTGGACCTGCTGCTGCGGCACGCGGACCTGGCCCTGCGCTACGCCAAGCAGCGCGGCAAGAACCGGATCGAGCGTTACGACGCCGCGTACGACCAGTTGCTGCGCCGGCGCACGACGCTGGAGCACGAGATGCGCGGTGCCATCGAGCGCGACGAGCTGCGGCTGGCCTTCCAGCCGGTGGCGTCGCTGCCGTCGGTCCGGCCGGTCGGTGCCGAGGCGCTGCTCCGGTGGCACCATCCCGAGCTGGGCAACGTACGCCCGGACGAGTTCATCCCCCTCGCCGAGGAGTGCGGGATGATCGCCACGCTCGGCGCCTGGGTGCTGCACCAGGCCTGCTACCAGCTCTCGCGGTGGCTCGCCGACGGGCACGACGTCTGGGTCTCGGTGAACGTCTCACCCCGCGAGCTGCACGCCCCCGAGTACGTGGTGCAGGTCGCCGAGGCGCTGCGCGCCCACCACGTGCCGCCGCAGCGGCTCGTGCTGGAGGTCACCGAGCACGCGGTCGCCACCGACCTGGACGAGCTGATCCGACGGTTGACAGCGCTGCGGCTGACCGGTGTGCGGATCGCCCTGGACGACTTCGGCGCCGGCTACTCCTCGTTGGGGCAGCTGCGTCGTCTGCCGATCGACATTCTCAAGATCGACCACAGTCTGGTGGCCGAGCACGAGCCGGTCCGCCCGGTGGGCAAGGACGGCCCGGCGTTCGCCCCAATGGTCGACATCGTGATGCGGCTGGGTCACCAGTTGGGATTGGAGGTCATCGCCGAGGGTGTGACCACGCCCACCGAGTTGGCAGCGGTGGTCGCTGCCGGCTGCCGGTTCGGTCAGGGCGCCCTCTTCGGCTGGGGAGTGCCTGCCGAGCACCTGGAGGCGATGCTGGAGGCGGCCACCTCGCCGGGTGCGCGGCAAAGCCGGGTGCCCGCTCCGCGCCGGGTTCCGGGGGTTTCCGAGCAGGTCATCCCCTCTGCAGAGGGCGTGTCGGCGGCCGACGCGCCGCAGTCCGTTGACCAACATGTGAGATCAGTTGACTCATCGCGTGAGATGCGTCAGGCTTAGCCACATGTCGTCGTACCGGTCGCTGCGAGTACTTACCTGAGCGCACTCTCCCTCATCGAGAGTGCGCTGGCCCCGTGCATCTGCACGAGGGCCGTTTTTATTGCCGTCGGAACCTGTCGCGACGGGCCCTGCCCGCCTCGCATCGCTGAACGAGCCCCAGCCATTCCAGCCGAAGGCCAGAACCACAATGACGAGACCCACGCCCGAGACCCTCGCCCACACCGCCCGGCGGGCCCGCGCGGCCGAGCCGGCCGGTACCGCCGACCCCGCCGCCTCGCGCGCCGCAGCAGTCCCGGCCGCCCCGGCGGTACGGCCACCCGCCCCGACCGAGGTTTCCGGCGCCGGTTCGCTGGTGCGGTCCCTTGAGGCGCTCGGCGTCGACGTCGTCTTCGGCATCCCCGGCGGCGCGATCCTTCCGGCGTACGACCCGCTCTACGACTCCACCGTCCGGCACATCCTGGTCCGCCACGAGCAGGGCGCCGGTCACGCGGCGACGGGGTACGCGCAGGCCACCGGCAAGGTCGGCGTCTGCATGGCGACCTCCGGCCCGGGTGCGACCAACCTGGTCACCCCGATCGCCGACGCCTACATGGACTCGGTGCCGATGGTGGCGATCACCGGCCAGGTGGCCCGCCCGTCGATCGGCACCGACGCCTTCCAGGAGGCGGACATCCAGGGCATCACCCTGCCGATCACCAAGCACAACTTCCTGGTGCAGAACGCCGACGAGATCCCGCAGGTGCTGGCCCAGGCGTTCCACCTGGCCAGCACGGGCCGGCCCGGCCCGGTGCTCGTCGACATCCCCAAGGACGTCCTCCAGGCGTCGACGACCTTCGCCTGGCCGCCCACGCTGGAACTGCCCGGCTACCGGCCCACCCTGAACCCGCACGGCAAGCAGATCCGCGAGGCGGCCCGGCTGATGGCCGCGGCCCGCCGTCCGGTGCTCTACGTGGGCGGCGGTGTGCTCAAGGCCGGCGCCACCGACGGGCTGCGCCGGCTCGCCGAGCTGACCGGCATCCCGGTCGTCACCACCCTCATGGCGCTCGGTGCCTTCCCCGACTCGCATCCGCAGCACCTGGGGATGCCCGGCATGCACGGCACCGTCTCCGCCGTGTACGGCCTGCAGAAGGCCGACCTGATCGTGGCGCTGGGCGCCCGCTTCGACGACCGCGTCACCGGCAAGCTGGACTCGTTCGCACCGGACGCGGCCATCGTGCACGCCGACATCGACCCGGCCGAGATCGGCAAGAACCGGCACGCGGACGTCCCGATCGTCGGCGACGCCCGGCACGTCATCGACGAGCTGATCGCCGCTGTGACTGTCGAGCGGTCGGCGGGGAAAACCACCGACCTGGCCGACTGGTGGACCCAGCTGGACGACCTGCGCAACCGCTACCCGCTGGGCTACGACGAACCGGCGGACGGCACGCTCTCCCCGCAGTACGTCATCAAGCGGCTGGGTGAGATCGTCGGCCCGGACGCGATCTTCGTGGCCGGTGTGGGGCAGCACCAGATGTGGGCGTCCCAGTTCATCTCGTACGAGAAGCCGTACACCTGGTTGAACTCCGGTGGGCTCGGCACGATGGGCTACGCGGTGCCGGCCGCGATGGGTGCGAAGGTCGGCAAGCCCGACACCGTGGTGTGGGCGGTCGACGGCGACGGCTGTTTCCAGATGACCAACCAGGAGTTGGCCACCTGCGCGCTGGAGGGCATCCCGGTCAAGATCGCCGTCATCAACAACGGCAATCTCGGCATGGTCCGGCAGTGGCAGACGCTGTTCTACAACGAGCGGTACTCCAACACCGAACTCGGCACCCACAAGCACCGCATTCCCGACTTCGTCAAGCTCGCCGAGGCGCTGGGCTGCGTCGGGCTGCGCTGCGAGAGCCCCGACGACGTGGACAAGACCATCGCCGCCGCCATGGAGATCAACGACGCTCCCGTCGTGATCGACTTCGTGGTCGGCAAGGACGCCATGGTCTGGCCGATGGTCGCCGCCGGCACCAGCAACGACGAGATCATGTTCGCCCGTGGCGTTCGCCCGGCCTTCGACGAGGATGACATCTGATCATGACGATGCACACTCTGTCCGTGCTCGTGGAGAACAAGCCGGGCGTTCTCGCCCGCGTCTCCGGCCTGTTCTCCCGGCGCGGGTTCAACATCGACAGCCTCGCCGTCGGCGAGACCGAGAACCCGGACGTTTCCCGGATCACGATCGTGGTCAACGCCGACTCGTCCCCGCTGGAGCAGGTCACCAAGCAGCTCAACAAGCTCGTCAACGTGCTCAAGATCGTCGAGCTGGACGCGCAGGTCTCGGTCGCCCGGGAGTTGCTGCTGGTGAAGGTCCGCGCCGACCGGTCCGCACGCACCCAGGTGTTGGAGACGGTCAACCTGTTCCGCGCCCGGGTTGTCGACGTGGCACCGGACACGCTGACCATCGAGGCCACCGGTACGCCCGACAAGCTCGACGCTCTGCTGCGCGACCTGGAGCCCTTCGGCATCAAGGAAATGGTGCAGTCCGGCCTTGTGGCGATCGGGCGCGGCTCGCGTTCGATCACCGCCGGTCCCGCCTTGCGGGCCGCCTGACCCGCTGCCGGTCGGCCCCTGCGGGCCGTCCTCCGAATCCATCCGCACCGACCACGACGGGCCGCCCGGGCCGTCGTACGAAAGGGAAGTTCTCATGAGCGTTGAGGTTTACTACGACGACGATGCCGACCTCGGCCTGATCCAGGGCAAGAAGGTCGCGGTGATCGGCTACGGCAGCCAGGGCCACGCCCACGCGCTGTCGCTGCGTGACTCCGGCGTCGACGTGGTGATCGGTCTGCCGGAGGGCTCCAAGAGCCGTCCCAAGGCCGAGGAGCAGGGCCTGCGGGTGCTCACGCCGGCACAGGCCGCCGCCGAGGCTGACGTGATCATGGTGCTCGCGCCGGACACCGCCCAGCGCTCCCTCTACACCGAGTCGATCGCCCCGCACCTCGCCCCGGGCAAGGCCCTCTTCTTCGGCCACGGCTTCAACATCCGGTACGGGCTCATCAAGCCCCCGGCCGAGGTGGACGTCGCCATGGTCGCTCCGAAGGGCCCCGGCCACCTGGTCCGCCGCCAGTACACCGACGGCAAGGGCGTGCCCTGCCTGGTCGCCGTCGAGCAGGACGCAAGCGGCAACGCGCTCGCGCTCGCCCTCGCGTACGCCAAGGGGATCGGTGGCACCCGCGCCGGTGCGATCAAGACCACGTTCACCGAGGAGACCGAGACCGACCTCTTCGGTGAGCAGGCGGTGCTCTGCGGCGGTGCCGCGGCGCTGGTGCAGACCGGTTTCGAGGTGCTCACCGAGGCCGGCTACGCCCCCGAGGTGGCCTACTTCGAGTGCCTGCACGAGCTGAAGCTGATCGTCGACCTCATGTACGAGGGTGGCATCGCGAAGATGCGGTACAGCATCTCCGACACCGCCGAGTACGGCGACCTCTCCCGGGGCCCGCGCGTCATCGACTCCCGTGTCAAGGACGAGATGCGCAAGATCCTGGGCGAGATCCAGTCCGGCGAGTTCGCCCGCGAGTGGGTCGCCGAGGACGAGGCGGGCCGGCCCAACTTCACCAAGTGGCAGAACGAGGGCGCGGCGCACCCGATCGAGGAGACCGGCGCGAAGCTGCGCGGCATGATGAGCTGGGTCGACCGCCCGATCACCGAGACCGCCTGACGGTTTCGTAGCACCGGTCCAGCCGTCACCAACGGCGGATGATCCACCGATGGCCGGTGACCCGCGCTCTCCCCAGCGCGGGTCACCGGCCATCGGCCGTACGCGGGACCACCACCTGACCCTGGGCGCTCACCTTCTGGGATCAGGTGACGAACGCCTCGGCGGTGCCGTGACGAGCCGCAACAACGATGTCGGCCAGGTGAACGGGCCATGTCCAACGCCGGACCGCGCGTGTGAGGGCACTCACCTCGCAGACCGGAACATGCCGGCCAACGGGGCCCTACGATCGCGGTAGGTGCGCGCAGCCGGCACCTGACGGCCACGGCACGGGATCAGCGCAGGACGCAGTGCGGCGCCCTGTCGGCCCGGGCCGATCGCATACACGACCTCTACGAGGACCGATGAATCCTGTCGTACTGATCGCCGAAGAACTCGCCCCCGCCGCCATCGAGGTGCTCGCCCACGACTTCGACGTCCGGCACGTCGACGGCACCGACCGTCCGGCCCTGCTCTCGGCGCTCTCCGAGGCCGACGCCGTCATCGTGCGCAGCGCGACCCAGATCGACGCCGAGGCGATCGCCGCCGCGCCGCGACTCAAGGTGGTCGCGCGGGCGGGTATCGGCCTGGACAACGTCGAGGTGCCGGCGGCCACCGCCCGGGGCGTGATGGTCGTCAACGCTCCCACCTCGAACATCGTCTCCGCCGCCGAGCAGGCCGTCGCGCTGCTGCTGGCAGTGGCCCGCAACACCGCGAGCGCCAGCGCGGCGCTCAAGGCGGGGGAGTGGAAGCGGTCCAAGTACACGGGCGTCGAGGTGCAGGGCAAGACCGTCGGCGTGGTCGGGCTTGGCCGGATCGGGGTTCTCTTCGCCTCCCGCATCGCCGCCTTCGGCACCCGGCTGATCGCGTACGACCCCTACATCCAGCCGGCCCGCGCGGCCCAGCTCGGCGTACGCCTGGTCGGGCTCGAGGAGCTGCTGCGCGAGAGCGACTTCATCTCCATCCACCTGCCGAAGACCCCGGAGACGATGGGGCTCATCGGTGAGAAGGAACTGGCGATCGTCAAGCCGGGCGTGCGCATCGTGAACGCCGCCCGTGGTGGTCTTGTCGACGAGCAGGCGCTCGCGGACGCCATCGCCGAGGGCCGGGTCGCCGGCGCCGGTGTGGACGTGTACGCCAAGGAGCCGTGCACCTCGTCGCCGCTGTTCGCGTTCGACAACGTGGTGGCCACCCCGCACCTGGGTGCCTCCACCCACGAGGCTCAGGACAAGGCCGGCCTGGCCGTGGCCAAGAGCGTCAAGCTGGCGTTGCAGGGCGAGTTCGTGCCGGACGCCGTGAACGTGCAGGCCGGTGGCGTGGTCGCCCAGGACGTACGGCCGCTGCTGCCGCTGGCCGAGAAGCTGGGCCGGGCGTTCACCGCTGTCGCCGGTGGGGTCGCCGCGAGCGTCACCGTCGAGGTCCGTGGCGAGATCGTCGGCCACGACGTGTCGGTGCTCAAGCTGGCCGCGACGAAGGGTCTGTTCAGCTCCGTGGTCGAGGAGCAGGTCACCTACGTCAACGCACCGCACCTGGCCGCCGAGCGCGGCGTCGAGGTCACCCTCGCGAGCCTCGCCGAGACCGCCGAGCAGCCCACCCTGGTCACCGTACGCGGCGCGCTGCCGGACGGCCGGACGGTGAGCGTCTCCGGGACGGTGACCCACTCGGGCGCCCGGGACATCATCAAGCTGACCGAGGTGGACGGCTTCGACGTGGAGATCGGCGCCGAGGGCATCCTGCTCTTCCTGCGCTACGCCGACCGGCCGGGTGTCGTCGGCACCGTCGGCACCCTGCTCGGCGAGTCGGGCATCAACATCGCCGCGATGCAGGTCGCCCGGCGCGAGGCGGGCGGCGAGACGCTGATGACGCTTACCGTCGACCAGGCGCTCGGCGCCGACCTGCTCACCTCCGCGGCGGACTCGATCGGCGCGACGTCTGCCAGCGCGGCGGACCTGCGCGACGAGTAGTCGACGGCAACACCACGGGGGGCCCGGCGGCATGCCGGGCCCCTTCGTCGTACCCCGCGGGGGAGGGTTGCGGGCCGTCCCCGGTCGGTCAGTTGGTGACCCGCGTCGGCGGCGGGTAGACCGAGCCGTCCTGCGGGTCGAAGAGCATCAGCCCGTGCGCGCCGGCCAGTCGCTCGATGTCCAGCAGCACCTGGTCCGCGCAGGTCGGGTGCAGGTTCAGCTCGACATGGTCGTGGGCGGCGTGCAGGGGCGCGACGGCCCACGGACTGTCCGGGCCGGGGTGACGGTCCGGATAGGAGGCGGTGATCGCCCGGTAGAAGGCGACAACCCGCGGGTCCGGGTAACGGTCCACGTGCCGCCCCTGCCGGCAACCGTCGACCGCTGCCCGCACGTCCTCGGGCGTCGCCCCGTCCTCCAGGGCCCACACACTCAGATCGAAACTCACGGCGGACAGCGTGCCATCCGTCGTTCACCATGTCGAAACTGCCTCGCCGCAGCCGGATCGTCCGACCCGGGACTCATTGCCCACGACGGTCCGCTGTGGAGACTCTTGCCTCGAGTTGCGTCGATTCGCTAGCGTACGACTGCGGTCACTGGCCGAGTTCGCGGCGCCGGCCCGTCTTCGGGTGGCGCGGTCGACGTCCGGCCCGTCCGGTCCGCACCCCTCGATTGCGCGAGCCACGCGCACTCGTCGCTGACCGGCCCCCACAGCCGTTGCCGAGGCGGTGGGGGCCGATCGCAGCCCGACCGGCCGCCGCGCTCAGGCGGCCGAGGAGCGAATCGGGCGGGGAGCACCGCGGGGAGGCGGGGCTCGTGCGGCGTGTTTCAAAGCCGGTGAGCGAGCCTTCAGTGCCGGTGGGCGAAGAGCGCGCGATAGTCGGAGTTACCGCGGAACCACGCCAGGCCGGTGGGGCCTGCGGCGTAGAGCGCTGTGGCGTAGGCGTCGGCGACCGCCAGGTCCGGGCCGACGACAGTGGCGGCAGCGAGCTGGGTGGCCGGTTCGCCGGTGTGCGGGTCCACCACGTGCCCCTGCCGGCCGGTCACCCCGGAGGTGCCGACGGCGCCGTCTGTCATCTCCAGCACCAGCGGCGCGTGGTCGGGTGCCGTCGGGTGGTGCACCGCCACCCGCCACGGGCCGCCGTGCGGCGCGCGGCCCCGCACCACGAGGTCGGCGCCGGTGAGCACCGCGTAGTCGTGCACGCCGGCAGCCCGCAGCCGGGCGGCTGCGCGTTCCACGGCCCAGCCCCCGAGCAGTCCGCCCGGGTCGAAGCCGCCGGGCACCGCCCAGGCGTCGAACCATCCGTCGGTGGCGGCGCGCATCGCCGCGCAGCGGTCCACCAGGTCGGCCAGAGGGGGGTACGACTCGGGGCTGATCTCTCCGCGGCGAAGCTTGGAGACCAGGCTCTCCGGACGGTTCGGGCCGTAGGTCAGGTCGATGGCGCGTAGCTCCGCGACGCTGTCCCGCAGCGCTTCCCCGACGCCTCGACGGCCGAGCCACTCGGGCGCGTTGAGCAGCAGCGTGTACTCAGCGGTCGCGGTGCGCACCGTGTGTTGCAGGGCGATCCGGCCCTGCGTGGCGCTGGCCGGGTCGACCTGGTGCCGGCGGTTGCCCAGGCGCAGGTCGGGCCGGCGGTTGCGGAACGCGGACGTGTCCGGCCAGCGGGTCCGCGGCTGCTCGTCGATGAGCATGGCATCAGCCCCCTCGCAGTTGGCGTCGCGTCGTGGCGAATCGCCGTTCCCGGGCCCTTTGACCCGTCGACATCGACCCTAGGCAGCGGAGATGACCACCACATGGATCCCGGCTGAGAGGATGCTGTGGATCGGAAATCCCATATCGTGGAAGCTTCGTACCGGGAATCGGGACAAGGTCGTACCGTTGCCCGGACAGGGCAGTCGACGTAGGGAGTGCGGTCGTGGCGCGGATCGCGGTGGTGGCTGGGGACGGCATCGGGCCCGAGGTGGTCACGCAGGCCCGCAAGGTCCTCGACGCGGTGCTGCCCGGCGGTGTCGAGGCCACCGAGTACGACCTCGGTGCCGCCCGCTGGCACCGTACCGGAGAGGTGCTGCCCGACTCGGTGCTGGCCGAGCTGGCCGGGCACGACGCGATCCTGCTCGGCGCGGTGGGCGACCCCACGGTCCCGCCCGGTGTCCTGGAGCGGGGGCTGCTGCTCAAGCTCCGGTTCGCCTTCGACCAGTACGTCAACCTGCGCCCGTCCCGGCTCTGGCCCGGTGTCGCAGGCCCCCTCGGCAACGTGAAGCCCGGCGAGGTCGACCTGGTGGTCGTGCGCGAGGGCACCGAGGGTCTCTACGCCGGCGCCGGCGGATCGCTGCACCGCGACACCCCCGCCGAGGTCGCCACGGAGGAGAGCCTCAACACCCGGCACGGCGTGGAGCGGGTCATCCGTGACGCGTTCGTGCGGGCCGGCCGTCGGGAACGCCGCAAGGTCACGCTCGTGCACAAGACCAACGTGCTGACCCACGCCGGGTCGCTGTGGGCGCGCACCTTCGAGGCCGTCGCCGCCGAGCACCCGGACATCGAGACCGAATACCAGCACGTCGACGCGGCCGCGATGTTCCTGGTCACCCAGCCGCAGCGCTACGACGTGGTGGTCACCGACAACCTGTTCGGCGACATCCTCACCGACATCGCCGCAGCGGTCACCGGTGGCATCGGTCTGGCCGCCAGCGGCTGCATCAACCCCGAGGGCACGTACCCCTCGATGTTCGAGCCGGTGCACGGCTCCGCCCCGGACATCGCCGGGCAGGGCGTCGCGGACCCGGTCGCCGCGGTGCTCTCCGCCGCGTTGCTGCTGGAGCAGCTCGGGCACGCCGACGCGGCGGCCCGGGTCAACGCGGCGGTCGCCGCCGAGCTCTCCGGCCGCACCCCAGGCGTCACGCTGCGTACCGCCGAGGTCGGCGACCGTCTCGCCGCCCACGCCGTAGCCTGACCGCCCCGGCCTCTCAAAGCGCCGGGGCGGTATCCGCCTGTCCGGGCACTCAGCCCGCCCCGAGCGGCGCTTTCCGCTGAACGACCGTTCGGGGTAAGTTTTCGGCACAGCCATGTCGGCGTGCGATCCCGCATGCCGTTGTCCCGCAGGGAGGTCAGCGCGATGAGCGGTGGTGACATGCTCGACTTCGAGATCCGTCCGAATCCCGCGCCGGTATCCGCCGCCGACCGGGCCGCCCTGCTGGCCAACCCCGGCTTCGGCCGGGTGTTCACCGACCACATGGTCACCATCCGCTACGCCGAGGGCAAGGGTTGGTACGACGCCCGGGTGGAGGCGCGCGCACCGATCCCGATGGACCCGGCCAGCGCCGTGCTGCACTACGCGCAGGAGATCTTCGAAGGTCTCAAGGCGTACCGGACGGCCGACGGTGGCGTGACCATGTTCCGGCCGGACGCCAACGCCGCCCGCTTCGCCAGCTCGGCGCAGCGGATGGCGATGCCGGTGCTGCCACCCGAGGTCTTCGTCGACTCGCTGCACAAGCTCATCGAGATCGACAGGGAGTGGATCCCGACCGGCGAGGACGGCAGCCTCTACCTGCGGCCGTTCATGTTCGCCAGCGAGGTCTTCCTCGGCGTCCGCCCGTCGAACGAATACCTCTACATGGTGATCGCCTCACCGGTCGGGGCGTACTTCAGCGGCGGGGTCAAGCCGGTCACCGTCTGGGTCTCGCCGGACTACACCCGCGCCGCGCCCGGCGGCACCGGCGCGGCCAAGTGCGGCGGCAACTACGCCGCATCACTGGCCGCCCAGGCCGAGGCCATCGAGGCCGGCTGCGACCAGGTGGTCTTCCTCGACGCTGTGGAGCAACGCTTCGTCGACGAGCTGGGCGGCATGAACGTCTTCTTCGTCTACGACGACGACACGGTGGTCACCCCGCCGCTGACCGGCACGATCCTGCCGGGCATCACCCGCGACGCGGTCCTCACGCTGGCCGAGGGCGCTGGTCACCGGGTCGAGGAGCGGCCTGTCACGTTCGCCGACTGGCAGGCCGACGCGGCGAGCGGCCGGCTCCGCGAGGTCTTCGCCTGCGGCACCGCCGCGGTCATCACCCCGATCGGCGGGGTGCGCTTCCCCGACGGCGAGTTCCTGATCGGTGGCGGCGAGCCCGGCCGGGTGACGATGGCGCTGCGTCAGCAGCTCGTCGACATCCAGCGGGGCAGCGCACCCGACCCGCACGGCTGGGTGCGCCAGGTCCTCTGACACACCTCGCGTACCCGCAGCTCAGCGAAAACGGTCGGCGGCGCGACACCGCAAGGTGCCGCGCCGCCGACCGTCCGTCTCTCAGTCGAGCAGATGCTCGCGCAGGGCGTCGAGCTGCGCGTCGGTCACTCCGGCGTGGCGCAGGTACGCCTCGACCGAGCCGTACCCCGCACGCAGTTCGTCGAGGAAGGTCTGCATCGCCTCGGCGGGTGAGGCCAGGAACGGCGCCGGCACGTCCGTGACGTGCGGCATGGTGGCCGTCAGCCAGGCGCTGAACCGGGCCGACGCCTCGGTGCTGAGCGCGTAGTCGGCGACGATGTCGGCGTCGTCGACGCCCAGCACGGCGAGGGTCAACGCGCAGACGATGCCGGTGCGGTCCTTGCCGGCGACGCAGTGCACCACCACCGGAGCGTTCGCGGAGTCGGCGATGAGCCCGATGGCCTCGGCCAGGCCGGCGGTGCCGGTCTGGGCCAGATCGGCGTACCGGTCCGCGAGGTAGCGGGCCAGGTCGGTGCCCTCCTGGTGGGGCGTGGCGGCCCAGTCGTCGTGCTCGGGGTGGATGTGACGGTAGGTCAGGCCCGGATAGCTCGGGACCCGCCCGTCGCGCTCCACCTCTGTGGGTCGGCGCAGGTCGATGACGGTGCGGATGCCGATGGCGGCGAACGCGTCCCGGTCCTGCTCGTCGAGGCGGTGCAGGGAGTCGGAGCGGTAGAGGCGGCCCCGGCTCACGGTCCGAGCGTCGTGGCCGTGATAGCCGCCGACGTCGCGGAAGTTGAAGGTGGCGGGCAGCTGAATGTTTCGGTTGTCGTCGATGGCGTCCACGCTCACACGGTAACGGTCGGTGGGGTCGGACCCCACCGACCGTTGTGCTCGATCGGTCAGCGTGCGGTGCCGGGCGGCAGCGCGCCGTACGTCTCGTCGTAGTAGCCACCCAGCTGATCCCGGTACGCCGGGTCGCTGTGGCTGGTCTCGTCGTACTCGGGGGCTGCCTTGATCTGGTCGCGGGTCCGGTCGATCGAAATGGTGCGCTGGTCGTGGTCGACCTGGTTGACCGTTCCGGCGGGAAGCATCACCGTCTTGCCGAAGATCCACGGGCCGGTGTCCACCACCAGGTAGCTGCCGTCCACCTCGTGGCTGGCACTGTCGATCTTGCCGATTCCGCCGTCGGTGGCTTCGACCTTGTAGCCGACCAGGTCGGCGTCGGCCACCCCGGCCTGGTCCCGGTAGCGCCAGGGGTCGAAGACGCCGGCCGGTGCGCCGCCGGCAACGGTGCCCTGGTCGCCGCCGCGCAGCGGGTCCGGCCCGGCGTGGGTGGCGTGCGGATCGATCCTGTCCATGCCGTTCACTCCTGACTGTCGCCGATCGTCTCGGCGTCGGTGGTGTGTCCCCCTCCGAGCTACCCGGCGGCCGGGGGCCGGAAACGGCGACGGCGACGGCGTGGGGCGCACATCACGTCCCGGGATGTGGATTGTTGCTCCCAGAAACGGGGAAGCGGTGGCAGAGTAGCGGACGTGACCAGCACCGCCCTGATTATTGCGACCTAGCGCGCCGGCATCCCCCTCCGCCGAGCGCGCAGACCTCCCGCATCCGCGGGAGGTCTTTTTGTTGCTCTGAGAAAGGACCCTGATGACGTTCCAGGTCTACGACACGACGTTGCGCGACGGCGCCCAGCGCGAAGGGCTCACCTACTCGGTGGTCGACAAGCTGGCGGTGGCCCGGCTGCTCGACGAGTTCGGCGTCGGGTTCATCGAGGGCGGCTGGCCGGGCGCGGTACCCAAGGACACCGAATTCTTCCGCCGCGCACACACCGAGCTGCAGCTGCGGCACGCCGTGCTTGTCGCGTTCGGCGCCACCCGCAAGGCCGGGGTCGCAGTCGCCGACGATCCCCAGGTACGCGGCCTCCTGGACGCGCAGACGCCAGCGATCGCGCTCGTCGCCAAGGCCGACATCCGGCACGTCGAACGGGCGCTGCGTACCACCGGCGCGGAGAACCTGGCGATGATCCGCGACACCGTCACCCACCTCGTCCGCGAGGGCCGCCGGGTCTTCGTCGACGGCGAACACTTCTTCGACGGCTTCCGGCACGACCCGGCGTACGGCACGGCAGTGGTGCAGACCGCGCTCGACGCCGGCGCCGAGCGCATGGTGCTCTGCGACACCAACGGCGGCATGCTGCCCTCCCAGGTGACAGCCGCGATCCTCGACCTGACCGACCGCCTCGGCGTCGACGCCGGGCTGTTCGGCATGCACGCCCAGAACGACACCGCCTGCGCTGTCGCCAACACGATCGCCGCCGTCGAGGCCGGTGTCCGGCACGTCCAGGGCACCGCCAACGGGTACGGCGAGCGCCCCGGCAACGCCGACATCTTCGCGGTCGTCGCCAACCTCCAGCTCAAGCTGGGCATGCCCGTCCTACCGGACGGCTGCCTGGAACAGATGGTGCGGGTCTCGCACGCCATCGCCGAAATCGCAAACATCGCCCCCGACACCCACCAGGCGTACGCCGGGGCCGCCGCCTTCGCCCACAAGGCAGGGCTGCACGCGAGCGCGATCAAGGTCGACCCGTTGCTCTACAACCACGTGGACCCGTCGGTGGTAGGCAACGACATGCGGATCCTGGTGACCGAGATGGCCGGCCGGGCCAGCGTCGAGCTCAAGAGTCGTGAGCTCGGACTGGACCTGGCCGGCCGTCCGGAAGCGCTGACCCGGGTCACGAAGCGGGTCAAGGAACTGGAGGCCGAGGGCTGGTCCTTCGAGGCCGCGGACGCCTCCTTCGAGCTGCTCGTCCGCTCCGAGCTGCCCGAGGGCGGCCCGGCCCGCCCGTTCACCCTGGAGTCGTACCGGGTGCTTGTCGAGCACCGCGAGGACGGCGCCGTCGTGTCCGAGGCGACAGTGAAGATCCGGGTACGCGGCGAGCGGGTGATCGCCACCGCCGAGGGCAACGGCCCGGTCAACGCGCTCGACGAGGCGCTGCGGGTGGGGCTTACCCGGCACTATCCGCAGCTGCGCAACTTCGAACTGGCCGACTACAAGGTGCGCATCCTGGAGGGCAGCCACGGCACCGGCGCGGTCACCCGGGTGCTGCTGGAGACCTCCGAGGAAGGTGGCCGGGACTGGACCACAGTGGGCGTACACAACAACGTGGTCGAGGCGAGCTGGCACGCCCTGGTAGACGCCCTGACCTACGGCCTGGCCCCCGCAACGGTCTAGCCACCCCCGCCCTCACCCCCCCCCACCCCCGCGATCTTGCACTTTGTGTCGCCGTTATGCGGCTTTCGCTCCCTATGCCGCGGCATCAAGTGCAAGATCGCGGGCGCGGTTGGTGGCACGGTGGGAGGGCGCGGGGTGGTTACGAGGTGGGGAGGCGGAGGGTTGCCAGGACGGGGCGGTGGTCGCTGTCGGGTAGGTGCAGCACTTTCACTGCGCGGACCGCGATGCGCCTGTCGACGAGCACATGGTCGATGGTGACCGGGGGGATCAGGTCGCCGTCGTAGGGGCCCCACGTGCCGGTGAGCCCTGAGCCGGTGGCGTCGGCCGCGTCGACGTAGCCGGTGCGCAGCAGCGCCCGCAGCGGACCATGGTCGAGGGTGGCGTTGAAGTCCCCGGCGAGGATCCGCAGCTCACCATCTGGCGTGGCCGGTGGTTGGGTGGTCAGGTCGGCACGCCACGCGCCGACCTGGTCCAGCGCGGACGGCGCCGAGGGGTGGGCCGACTCGACACGGACCGGTGGCGCCCCGGGGACGGTCACGGTGCCGTACGCCTGGCTGAACCCCCAGCCGCCCTGGCCCCGGTTGTGCCTGGTGCCAACGTCGCTGAGCGGCCAGCGTGAGTAGAGCCCGGAGCCGGGCGTGCCGATGTGCGGGTTGAGTTGCCGGTGGGGGAGCAGCCGGTCGAGGCCGAGCCGGTCCAGGGCTGCCTGCGCGTCGGGGGTGAACTCCTGCACGGCGAGCACGTCGACCCGGTGCCGCCGGACCAACTCCACGAGCGTGGTCGCGTCGGCGGAGCCGGCGAGCAGGTTGGCGGTGAGCACCCGGATGGTGGGGCCTGTCGTCGCGGGCTGCGAACTGGCAAGCGCGCGGGGTGCGACAGCGCCGAGCAGTGCCACCACGGCCAGGGCCGCGACCGCCGCCGGGCCCCAGCGCCGCAGGGCGGCGGCGAGGGCGAGGGCGATGATGCTCCATCCCGCGACGTACGGGGTGAAGGCGAACGCCTGCACGAGCGGCCCACGGTCCAGGCCGGCGAGCCGTAGAGCAGCCCAGGTGGCCGTCGGCCCAACCGCCACCCAGCAGAGCACCGCAACGAAGGTCGTTCGGCGGCGACGCGGGGACGTGGCCGCAGGCGCAGCGTCGACGATCATGGCGAACAGCATAACGGCACCGGATGCGCATTTCGTGAATGGTTGCACGTTCACCTTTCACAATTATTCGACGGTCCGTCGGCAACCCGATAATGCGAGATCAACTATTGACGCTCAGCTTTTTCCGGTGCTACGTTCCAACTGGTCAAAACGACGCAACTCAGAGTAGTAACAGCAGCTCAAGGAGGCTGAAAGCGAAGACTTTCAGCCCAAGCTGATGCGTCGGCGCCGCATATTTCCGGCAGTTATCCGTCCCGCCCCGCGGGTCGGCCGAATACGCACGGTCACACAAAGGGGACCTGTCATGAGCACATCTTTCCGACGTAAGGCAGCGGCGATCACATTTGCCGTCCTGGGGCTCACCCTCGCCGGAGGTGGGATCGCCGTCGCCCAACCGACGGCGAAGGCTCCGGTCGAGGCCGCCCAGCCGGCCGCCCGCGGCACGAGCGCCCAGCCGCCGGTGACGGCGGAGTCCGCCCGCAAGGCCAAGGCCGCGCTGAGCGCCAAGGCGACCACGCTCGCCGCCTCCGCCACCACCGTCGTCGTCAACGCCAACGGCACCAAGGCGCGCGGCACCGGCACCGTCATCAAGTACGGCACCGGCCAGTACGAGGTGCAGTTCGGCACGGTCGTCACAGCCGGCACCTTCGTGGCCAGCATCGGTCGGGCCGACGCCTGCTGCGTCCCGCCGTCCGGCGAGGTCGCGGTCGCACCCCGCCTCGGCACGCCGAACGCTGTCTTCGTGCAGACCCGCAACTCGGCGGGCACCCCGACCGACCTGGGCTTCCACCTGGTCGTCCACCTCTCCTGACCCACCGACGTCCGGGCCCCCGCACCTGGCGTGCGGGGGCCGCGCCGTGCCCGGGCGGGCCGGCTCGTCACGGTCGGGCCAGCTCCTGCCCGCCCGGGGCCGACGTACTCGTGCGGTCGTCTTCTTCCGGTTGTCACCCGTCCGGGCGGCTCGTCCTCATCCGGTGCACAACGGACCGGTCCGGTGCGCACAATCCGACGTTTGCCGGCCCCTCCGCCCGGGAAGCAAGCACCGTGACGGACATCTCGGACACCCTGGCCAGCATGCCCAGCCCGGTCGAACCCGAGCCGACCGGCGTCGAGCTGGAACAGACCCTCTTCGAGGTCAAACGCGTGATCGTCGGGCAGGATCGGCTCGTCGAACGACTGCTCACCGCTTTGATCGCCAACGGGCACTGCCTCCTGGAGGGGGTCCCCGGCGTGGCAAAGACACTTGCCGCGCAGACCCTCGCCACAGTGGTCGGCGGCACCTTCTCCCGGATCCAGTTCACGCCGGACCTGGTCCCCTCCGACATCGTCGGCACCCGGATCTATCGGGCCTCCAAGGAGACGTTCGACATCGAACTGGGCCCGATCATGGCCAACCTGGTGCTGGCCGACGAGATCAACCGCGCCCCCGCCAAGGTCCAGTCGGCGCTGTTGGAGGCCATGGCGGAGCGGCAGGTCTCCATCGGCGGACGCAGTTGGCCGGTGCCGTCGCCGTTCCTGGTGCTGGCCACCCAGAACCCCATCGAGTCGGAGGGGGTCTACCAACTCCCCGAGGCGCAGCGCGACCGGTTCCTGATGAAGGTGGTCGTCGACTATCCCAGCGACGCCGACGAGCTGGCAATCCTCTACCGGATGAGCACTGAGCGGCCCAGCCCACGGCAGGTGCTCGACGCGCAACGGTTGCAGGATCTCCAGGCCCGCGCCGAACGGGTCTTCGTGCACCACGCGCTGGCCGAGTACGTGGTCCGACTCATCCTCGCCACCCGCGACCCGGGCCGGTTCGGGCTGCCGGAGATCGCGCCCCTGCTGGCGTACGGCGCCAGCCCGCGCGCCACCCTCGGCCTGGTCGCGGCAGCCCGGGCGCAGGCGTTCCTGCGCGGACGGGAGTACGTGCTGCCCGAGGACGTCCGGGAGTTGGCGGTGGACGTCCTCGCCCACCGGCTCGTGCTCTCCTTCGACGCGGTCGCCGACGGGGTGTCGGCCGAGAGCCTGGTGCGACGGCTGGTGGAGGCGGTGCCGCCACCCCGGGTGGCGAACTCCCGTCCACACCAGACGCCGGACCTGGCGGCGGCATGAGACGCGCCAGCCGTACGACGGTCGCGGTGCCGCCGGAACCCGGGCTGGCCGAGCTGAGCCCAGATCAACGACTGCGTCGTCTGGAGTTGACAGTCACCCGGCGGCTCAACGGCCTGCTGCACGGCCAGTACCGTGGCCTGCTCCCCGGGCCGGGCAGCGAACCCGCCGGCAGCCGTGAGTACCGGCCGGGGGAGGACGAGGTCCGCCGGATGGACTGGGCGGTGACAGCCCGTACCGCCGTTCCGCACGTCCGGCAGGTCGACGCCGACCGGGAGCTGACCACCTGGATGCTCGTCGACGGCACCGCGAGCATGGAGTTCGGCACGGCCGAACTGGACAAGCGGGAGCTGGCCGTCGCCGCGGTCGCCGCCGTCGGTTTCCTGACCGCGGGCGTCGGCAACCGACTCGGTGCCCAGGTGCTGCGCGCCGACGGGGTACGCCGCTTTCCCGCCCGCAGCGGCCGTACCCACCTGCTCGGTCTGCTCCGCGCCCTGCTGGCCGCCCCGCGTACGCCGGGCCACGGCGACCCGCCCCGGCCGTCGGCCGGATCGCCGGGTACGACTCTCGGATCGCCGGAGCTGGCGGACGGGCTCGACGCGCTGCACCGGGTCGCCAACCAGCGCGGTCTGGTGGTGGTGGTCTCGGACTTCCTCGACGGACTGCCCGACGACCCCGGCCACCCGCCGCCCTGGGAGGCGACACTGCGCCGGCTGTCCGTACGCCATCAGGTGCTGGCGATCGAGGTGACCGACCCGCGTGAGTTGGAGTTGCCCGACGTCGGCCTCATCACGCTCGTCGACCCGGAGACCGGCCGCCGCCGTGAGGTGTGCACATCGGACCGCCGGCTGCGTGAGCGCTATGCCGAAGCCGCCGCCGCCCAGCGTGAGCAGGTCCGTCAGGCCCTGCGCCGGGGCGCGGCAACGCATCTGGCGTTGCGTACCGACCGGGACTGGGGTGCGGACATCGTCCGGCACGTGCACGCCCAGCGGCGGATGGCCGCCGCGCCGGCCGGGGTGGCCCGGGGAGGTGCCGCGTGAACTGGGAGTCGCCGCTGCGCCTCTGGCTGCTGCTCGGCGTGCTCGCCCTTGTCGTCGCGTACCTGGTGATGCAGCGTGGTCGCAGCCGGTACGCGGTCCGCTTCACCAACCTGCGGTTGCTCGACAGGGTCGCGCCGGAGCGTCCGGCCTGGCGCCGGCACGTTCCGGCCGGGCTGTTCCTGGCCATGCTGGCGCTGCTCGTGGTCGGGTTCGCCCGGCCCAGCGCCGAGGTCCGGGTGCCTCGGGAGCGCGCCACAGTGATGGTGGCGGTGGACGTGTCCACCTCGATGCTCGCCACCGACGTGGAGCCGGACCGGCTGGCGGCGGCAAAGCAGGCGGCCCGGCGGTTCGTCGACGGCTTGCCCGACGAGTTCAACGTGGGGCTGGTCGCCTTCGCAGGTAGCGCGGCCGTGCTGGTGCCGCCGGGCACCGACCGGGAGGCCCTGGAGGAGGGGATCGGCCGGCTCGCCGAGGGGGTGACCGGGGTGCAGGGCACCGCTATCGGCGAGGCCATAAACACCTCGCTGGGTGCGGTCAAGGGCCTGGACAGCGAGGCCGCGAAGGAGCCACCGCCGGCCCGGATCATCCTGCTCTCGGACGGGGCGAACACCTCGGGCATGGACCCGATGGAGGCGGCGGCGGAGGCGGTGACGGCGAAGGTGCCGGTGCACGCGATCTCCTTCGGCACCCCGTCCGGGTTCGTGGACCGGGGCGGGCGGCCCGTCCAGGTGCCGGTCGACGGGCAGACGCTGCGAGCGGTCGCCGACGAGACCGGCGGGATGTTCCACGAGGCCAGCACCAGCGACGAGTTGCGGGCCGTCTACGACGACATCGGCAGCTCGGTCGGCTACCGCACCGAACGTCAGGACGTCTCGGCCCGGTTCATCGGCCTCGGACTCATCTTCGCGATGGGCGCGGCTGCCGGCTCGATGCGCTGGTTCTCCCGACTGCCCTGATCCGCCGGGCCGACGCCCGACCGTGAGGAGTACGCATGGCTGTGCAGACCGGACTGGGCGAACCGCGCGGTCCCTGGTTCATCTCGCCCGAACTCGACCCGGACGGGCGTGGGTGGTGGGACGCGCCCGGCTCGGGCCGGGATCCAGGCGGGTGGCGTCCCGGCCGGCTGGTCGCCGCGTTGGCTGTCGTGGCGGTCTCCGCAGTCTCGGGCGCTCTGGCCGGCGGTGTGGTGGCCAGCCAGAGCGGTACGCCCGGCCCGGCTGCCGCGTCCGCCGCCCCGGTGCCTGCGGAACTGGTCACCGCCGCCGAGCGGACGGTGCCCGGGGTGGTGTCGGTGCTCGCCGGTGGTGCAAACGGCGCGTCCGCGACCGGTTCCGGGTTCGCCATCGACGACCAGCAGCACCTCGTCACCAACGACCACATCCTGGCCAAGGGCGGCGGCGGCCCGGTGACAGTCGAGTTGCCCGACGGCCGCCGCTACGAAGCCGAGGTGGTCGGCCGGGAACCGCGCAGCGACCTGGCGGTGCTGAAGGTGCCGCCGTCGGCCGGGCTCTCCCCGTTGCCGCTTGCCAAGCCGGGTGCCACCCGGGTCGGTGAGCCCGTGCTGGCGGTGGGCTCACCGTTGGGCCTGTCCGGGACGGTCACCGCAGGCATCGTCAGTGCGCTTGACCGCCAGGTACGGCTGGGCAACAACCGGCACAGCGCGGTGCAGACCGACGCGTCGATCAATCCCGGCAACTCGGGCGGGCCGCTCGTCAACGCCCGTGGCGAGGTGGTCGGGGTGAACACCGCGATCGCCACCATCGACGGCAACGGGTCGATCGGCATCGGCTTCGCCATCCCGATCGAGCAGGTGCAGCAGAGCGCCGACACGATCATCGGGAAGGGCGGCTGAGCTGCCCGGACGGCTCCCCGGCGGTCGATCCGGCCGCCGGTGGTGTCGGATATCCGGCCGGACGACATCAAACCGTGGAAATATGACGCTCGATATGGATACTGGCGGAGGTGGAGCGTCCTCTTCTCACGGTCCTCCTGCTGGTGGGCCTGATCATCGGATGTGCGGTGGGGTCGGCGTACGCCCGGGCGCGGCGCGGGTGGACCGACTACCAGACCGCGAAGAAGTCGGTACCGACGGCACGTCGTGGCGCTTGGCTGCTGATCCGTGGGGTCGCAGTGAAGGCCGCGGTGATCGGGTTGCTGCTGTTCGGCGCGGTGGCGTACGCCGCAGTCGGCTCGGACGACGAGACCGCCGGCCCGACGCCCAGTCCATCCTCGACGCAGAGTGAGCCTCCGCACCGGTGACCCCCGGTACGCCGGTGCGGGTTAGCCTCGGAGCGTGGACGACGGACTGCGGGTGACCGACCGGTGGGTCGTCCCCGCCGGAGAGCTGCGGGAGCGCTTCTCCCGTTCGTCCGGGCCAGGTGGGCAGGGTGTGAACACCGCCGACTCCCGGGTCGAGCTGAGCTACGACCTGGCCAACTCTCCATCGGTGCCCGACTGGATCCGGTCGCGGGCGCTGGCACGCCTGGCCAACCGCCTGGTGGACGGGGTGCTGACGATCGCGGCAAGCGAACACCGGGCGCAGCTCGCCAACCGGGAGGCGGCCCGCGCGCGGATGGTGGCGCTGCTGCGTGAGGCCGCGGCACCCCCGCCGCCACCTCGACGCGCGACACGGCCGTCGCGGGGCGCGAAGGAGCGCCGGCTGGCTGAGAAGAAGCGCCAGTCGCAGCGCAAGCGCGACCGTCGCGTCGACGGCGAGTAGTCCGACTCCTCACGAATGTCAGCTCGACACTGACCCTCTCCGGCTATCGGATGACAGAATCTGGAATCTGTCAGTCAAAGTATGTATGCTGACGGAGTCAACGAGGAGAGGAACACCCCCATGGACACCCGCACGCTCGGCACCACCGGCCCGACCGTCTCCGCTCTCGGCCTCGGCCTGATGGGCATGTCCGACCTCTACGGCGACGCCGACGAGGTCGAGAGCATCGCCACCATCCACGCCGCCCTGGACGCCGGCGTCACCCTGCTGGACACCGGCGACTTCTACGGGATGGGCCACAACGAGATGCTGCTGCGCGAGGCGTTGCGCGGCCGAAACCGCGACGACGCGGTGATCAGCGTCAAGTTCGGCGCCCTGCGCGACGTCGACGGCGGCTGGAACGGCGCCGACGTTCGACCCGTCGCGATCAAGAACTTCCTGGCGTACTCGCTGCGGCGCCTCGGCACCGACCACATCGACATCTACCGTCCGGCCCGGCTGCCGGGAGACGTGCCGGTGGAGGACGTGGTCGGCACCCTCGCCGAGCTCGTCAAGGCCGGTCACATCCGGCACATCGGCCTGTCCGAGGTGAGCGCGGAGACGCTGCGACGGGCGCACGCCATCCACCCGATCGCCGACCTCCAGATCGAATACTCGCTGATCTCCCGTAACCCGGAGGCCGACATCCTGCCGACGGCCCGCGAGCTGGGCGTGGGGATCACCGCGTACGGGGTGCTGTCCCGTGGCCTCATCAGCGGCCACTGGACGGCTCGCAGGGACACCGTCTCCACCGACTTCCGCAGCCACCTGCCCCGGTTCTCCGGCGCGAACCTGGACCGCAACCTGGCACTGGTCGACGCCCTGCGGGCCATCGCCGAGGCCCGGGGCGTCACCGTGGCGCAGATCGCCATCGCCTGGGTGCTCGCCCGGGGCGAGGACATCGTGCCCCTGGTCGGCGCCCGTCGCCGGGACCGGCTCACCGAGGCACTGGGCGCGAGGGCGGTCACCCTCACCGGCGAGGACCTGGCCGCCATCGAGGCCGCCGTCCCGGCCGACGCCGCAGCCGGCAGCCGCTACGGCGAAGCGCAGATGGCGTTGCTGGACAGCGAGCGGGCATGACGATCCGGCCGTGGCGTGCCCGCCACCCGGGGGTCGCGCCACGGCCGCGCACGCGGTCAGGGAGGCTGGAGCGATGAGCGACGCCACCGCCCTGACGGCCGACCGCATCCTCGACACCGCCGAGGAGGCGTTGCGCCGGTACGGGCCCGCCAAGGCCACAGTGCTGGACGTCGCCCGCGCGCTGGGCGTCAGCCACGGCAGCGTCTACCGGCACTTCGCCAGCAAGGCCGCGCTCCGCGAGGCGGTCGCCGAACGCTGGCTGGCCCGGGTCTCGACCCCGCTCGTCGAGGTCGCCACCGGCAACGACCCCGCCCCGCAGCGGCTGCGTCGGTGGCTTGCCGAGCTGAGCGGCACCAAGCGTCGGATGGCCCGGGAGGATCCGGAGCTGTTCGACAACTTCCACCAGCTCGCCACCCTCTCCGAGGGCGCCGTCGCCAATCACCTGGAGATCCTCGCCGGTCAGCTCAGCCTCATCGTGGCCGACGGGATCGCTGCCGGCGACTTCGACGTGCCGGACCCGGCGGTGGCCGGCCGGGCGCTGTTGCAGGCCACGGCCCGGTTCCACCACCCGTCCCACCGGACCGAGTGGACCGAGCCCGGCCTCGACGCGGACATGGCAGCGGTGATCGGGCTGCTTCTCGACGGACTGCGAACCCGTCCGGCGAACTGACCCCGCCGTCCCCGGGACCGCGCCGCAGGAAGGCAGTCAGCCAGGCTGCGAACTGCCGGTCAGGCGGCGAGCCGTCGCCTCACGCGGGAACGGCCGCGAGCAGCCGGTGGCGCAGCACGCCGGCCCGGTCGGCGAACCCGCGCTGCGCGGCGGCGTACTCCGCCCGACCCTCCGGCGTCTCCACCCGCACCGGCGGGTAGCCGAGCGCCGCCAGGTCGTACGGGCTGGCCCGCATGTCGAGCGTACGGATCTCTCGGGCCAGCTCGAAACAGTCCGCCACCAGCTCCGAGGGCACCAGCGGCGACAGTTTGTACGCCCACTTGTAGACGTCCATGTTGGCGTGCAGGCAGCCCGGCTGCTCGTGCTCGTGCTGGGTTTCCCGGGTCGGGGTGAGCAGGTTCAACGGGCGGGCCGGCGGGGTGAAGAACCGGAACGCGTCGAAGTGGCTGCACCGCACCCCGCGCTCCTCGACGATCGCGGCGGTCTGATCCGGGTCCAGTCGCAACGGCCACGCGTTGTGCCGCAACTCCTCCTGGGTCTGCCGGTAGACCATCGCCCACTCGTGCATCCCGAAGCAGCCGAAGTGTGGCGCCCGCCCCGCGGTGGCCGTGAGTAGGGAGCGGATCCACTCGATCGACTCGCCACGCCGCTGGCGTACACCATCGGTGTCGAGGGTGACCCCGGCGGCGGTCGCGCGGTAGTCCCTGCCGAACTCGGCAGGGTCCGCGCCGCGCAGCTCGACCCCCGCGCCCGGATGCCAGCGGCGCAGCTGCGCCGGCCGGTGCGAGTAGTACGTGAACAGGAAGTCGGCCACCGGGTGCCGCTCGCCCCGGCGCCGCCGGGCAAGGTGCGGGGTCAACCAGACGTCCACCCGCTCCTCGTGGGCCCGACGCCGTGCCTGCCAGGTCGCTACGTCGAGCACGGCGGGGGCGAGGGCGGCGGTCACGGACCCCAGGGTACGACCGCCGCCCGTTCGCCGGTCAGGGCATCTGCACCCGCACGCCGGCGGAGAAGACGCCGCTGCGCAGCTCCAACTGCCGGGGCGGGTCCCGCCCGTCGACGGTGAAGACCAGCGGAAGCACCACCCGGCTGCCCGCCGCGACCGGGTTGGCGAAGACGTCGCGGCCCAGGTTGGCCGCGCGGGTGGCCGGCTCGTCGGTGCTCACCCAGCGACCGCCGGGCAGGTACGCCCGCTGCAACTGCCCGTGCCAGGGCTGCTGGGTGCCGGTGATGTTGCGCATGCCAACCGTGGCCTGGCAGCGCCGGGCAGAGGCCGGAGCCCCACCGCTCGCACTGCCGGGCTCCGCACAGGTCATCCGGTAGACGGTGAACTCGAACGCGGACTCGCGCAGCGGCACACCCACCGGCCCGGACACCCCCGTGCCCACCCACGCGCCGCTGGTCGGCTGTTTCTGCGTGTCGATTTGGGAGACCTGCCGGGTCGCCGTCCAGCCGGCGGTGCCGACCACGGCGGCCAACACCACCACCGCCCCGACGACAAGCAGAGCGACAGGCGGGGTACGCCGACGACGTACCGGTTTCGGTGTGGCTGGACGCGGATAGACGGTTCCGCGCTCGTTGCCGGGTCCGTCGCTGCTGGACAGGGCGGCGGCGGTCACCCGCCGGCCCCGCCGACGACGCCACAACCAGAACAGGGCGGCGCCGAGCAGCAACAGGACCGCCACGCCGGCAAGCAGCAACGGGACCTGCCGCCAGAGGGGCTGCGCATCGGTGGCCTGGGCCGCCGGTGTCCCCGCCGCCTGCCAGGTGGCCGACGCGCAGTCGTACGGCCGGTTGCCGTCGCTCGTGAAGGCGCAGGCCGGCGCGGTAAGTGCCTGGCCCGGCGCGGTGGTGGTCAGCGCGGTGCCCAGCGTGGTGGTGCTGTGCGCGGGCAGCCGTAGCCGCCACGTCACCTCACCTGTCGACCCGCCGGAACGGGTGGACCGGCCGCCGTCACTGATCGCGGTGACCGACGCCCCGGAGGGCAACTCCTGGCGAACCGTGGTGTCGACCGGCGAGTCCCCCACGTTGCGCACATGGATCCGGTACCGAGGTGCCGGGCTGCTCTCCGGCGCGACCGCCACGGTGACCGGAGGCGGCGGCGCCGACGCCGGTGTCCGCGTCGGTGGTGCCATCGCCGGTGGCGCCGACGGTGGGGTGGGCTCGGCACTGGCCGCGCGCGGTGCTGCCATCGCGGGTGGGGCCGGCGCGGTGCTCGCCGCCTCCGGTAGCGGTGCGGCCATCGCCACCGCCGACGGCGCCGCTGGTTGCGGCGTGCGCGTCGGTGGTCGTGACGCGGCCGTCGGTGGTCGTGACGCGGCTGACGCCTCCGGGTCCACCGCGGGCAGGGCCGGCACGGCGGCGAGGGTGATGCCGAGGCAGTGGACGAACACTGCGAGGGCCTTGTGGTGTCGTGTCGATGCAGGCATACGAACGAACCTCCGGAGCCGACGCTAAGGGCGCGGTCTCTCCGTGCGGGTACGAAGTCAGGAATCTCGCCCCGGTCACCCCGGCGGCCGCTAGAGTGTCGCCGCGCTGACGGGTTGCGCACACCCGGCAGCCGGTCGTGGCCGGTGAACCCGTCGGCAGGGCTAGATTGGCCAGGTGCGTATCGCTCGTTTCGCTCATGCCAAGGGAATGTCGTTCGGGGCCGTCGAGGGCGAACCGGAGGCCGGGCCGCAGGGCCTGACCATCGCCGAGATCGAAGGTCACCCGTTCGGCCAACTCTCCTTCAGCGGGGCCCGGTGGGCCCTCTCCGATGTCCGGCTGCTCTCGCCGATCCTGCCCAGCAAGGTGGTCTGCGTGGGCCGCAACTACGCCGACCACGCCGCCGAGCTGGGCAACGACGTACCCAAGGAGCCGTTGCTCTTCCTCAAGCCGTCCACCTCGGTGATCGGTCCCCGGGACGCCATCCGGCTGCCGATCTTCTCCAAGCAGGTCGAGCACGAGGCGGAGCTGGCGGTCGTGATCGGCGCGCCGGGTGCCCGTCGCGCCGACCGGGCCGCCGCCGAACGCGCCATCTTCGGCTACACCTGCGCCAACGACGTCACGGCCCGGGACCTCCAGCGCTCCGACGGGCAGTGGACGCGGGCCAAGGGCTTCGACTCCTTCTGCCCCATCGGGCCGTGGATCACCACCGGCCTGGACGTCTCCGACCTGGAGATCCGGTGTGAGGTGGGCCGCAATCCCGACGAGATGGAGGTACGCCAGCTCGGCCGGACGAAGGACATGGTCTTCGATGTGGCCGGCCTGGTGTCGTACATCTCGCACGTGATGACGCTGCTGCCCGGCGACGTGGTGCTCACCGGCACACCGGCGGGGGTTAGCCCTCTCGTCGAGGGGGATACGGTCACCGTGCGGATCGAGGGCATCGGTGAGCTCAGCAACCCGGTGGTCCCCGTCGCCTGATCGGTCCGATGCCCCTGTTTCCGCAGCTCAAGGGCGTTTCGGGGGGATCGGATTTGGCCTGCCGGCGCTGGGAGGGTAATGTTCACTCCCGGCGCCGCAAGGGGCCAATGGGGTATGGGGTAATTGGCAGCCCGACTGATTCTGGTTCAGTTAGTCTAGGTTCGAGTCCTGGTACCCCAGCGCAGCTGGGATTCGCGAGAATCCCGGACGCTGGATTCTGACGGAGTTCTCCTCCGCCTCGCGAGGGGCGGAGGATGATCTCTGGTAGAGTGCAGCTCCTCTGCCCGCGAGGGTGGGGGAGCGAAAGTTTGTTCTGGCCCCGTCGTCTAGTGGCCCAGGACGCCGCCCTCTCAAGGCGGTAGCGCCGGTTCGAATCCGGTCGGGGCTACATCTGTGCACAGCCCGTCTCACCTCGTGAGGCGGGCTGTTTCGTCGTCCAGGGCCCGTCGTTCCGGGCCGGGTCCGGGTCACCTGGGGGTCGTTTTCTGGTCGCCACCTGCCGGTCGGCGGCCCCGCACCCCGCGCTCGCCCCGGCCGATGGTGCCGCTAGACTACAAGCCGCACCGCCCGCGAGGGTGGTGAACAGCAAAGTTCTGGCCCCGTCGTCTAGTGGCCCAGGACGCCGCCCTCTCAAGGCGGTAGCGCCGGTTCGAATCCGGTCGGGGCTACAACAAAAGGGCTCGTCTCGCTTCGCGAGACGAGCCCTTTTCCGTTCCACCGACCCACCTCGCGGTGATCATGAGGTTGGCGGTCTGACTACGCCGGTGCCGGTCCACGCCAACCCCATGATCACCAGCGCCGGTCGGAGGCCGGACCGACGCCGGTCGGAGGCCGCTGAGCCGTCGGTCAGAGGCCGGAGAGGCGCTGGCCGGCCCGTACGACCGCCATGGCGTGGCGTTCGCCGGGGCGGCGACCGAGGCGTTCGATGGGGCCCGAGATGCTGATCGAGGCGATCACACGGCCGGTGCGGTCCCGGATCGGGGCGGAGACACTCGCCACACCCGCCTCGCGTTCGGCGACGCTCTGCGCCCAGCCGCGGCGGCGTACCTCGGCAAGGGTGCGGCCCGTGAACTTGCTGCGCGGCAGCAGCGGCATGACCGCCTCCGGCGGCTCCCAGGCGAGCAGGATCTGGGCGGACGAACCGGCGGTCATGGGCAGCACCGAGCCGACCGGAACCGTGTCCCGCAGGCCGCTGGCACGCTCTGCGGCCGCTACGCAGATCCGCTCGTCCGCGCGGCGCAGGTAGAGCTGAGCGCTCTCCCCTGTGGCGTCGCGCAGCGCGGCCAGCAGCGGCTCGGCGGCGGTCAGCAGGACGTCCGGTGCCGCATTGGCAAGCTCGCCCAACCGGGGGCCGGGCCGCCAGCGGCCCTGGGTGTCCCGGACGAGCATCCGATGGATCTCCAGTGCCTGTGCCAGCCGGTGCGCGGTGGCACGGGGCAGCTTCGTGCGTTCAACGAGTTCGGCCAGGCTGGCGCCGTCGACACAGGCGGCCAGGATGACCACCGCCTTGTCGAGAACGCCAACACCGCTCATACTGTGTCCCACAAGCCGAAACATACCTCCCAGAATTTAGGATGTCCAGATGGTGGGAGTCACTCCTGAGCCGAGGACCCTGGCCGAGAAGGTTTGGGACGCGCACGTCGTTCGGTCCGCCGTTGGTGAGCCGGACCTGCTCTTCATCGACCTGCACCTGCTGCATGAGGTGACAAGCCCGCAGGCGTTCGACGGGCTGCGGCTCGCCGGCCGCCGGGTGCGCCGAACCGACCTGACGCTCGCGACAGAGGACCACAACACCCCGACCGGGTACGCCGATCCGGCGTTCCGGTCCCGCCGCGGTGACCTGCTCACCATCGCGGATCCGACGTCACGGACGCAGATCGAGACGCTGCGCCGCAACTGCGCCGAGTTCGGCGTGAAGCTGCACCCGCTCGGTGACGAGAACCAGGGCATCGTGCACGTCATCGGCCCGCAGCTCGGGCTCACCCAGCCGGGCATGACGATCGTCTGTGGCGACTCCCACACCGCCACCCACGGCGCGTTCGGCGCGCTCGCCTTCGGCATCGGCACCAGTGAGGTGGAGCACGTCCTCGCCACCCAGACGCTGCCGCAGAGCCGCCCGAAGACCATGGCCGTGAACGTCACCGGCCAGCTCGCCCCCGGCGTCACCGCCAAGGACCTGGTGCTGGCACTGATCACCCAGGTCGGCACCGGCGGTGGGCGTGGTCACATCGTGGAGTACCGCGGTGAGGCGATCCGGTCCCTCTCCATGGAGGGGCGGATGACCATCGCCAACATGTCCATCGAGTGGGGCGCCAAGGCCGGCATGATCGCGCCGGACGAGACGACCTTCGCGTACCTCAAGGGTCGCCCGAACGCGCCGCAGGGCGCGGACTGGGACGCGGCGCTCGCCTGGTGGCGGACACTGCCCACCGACGAGGGCGCGCGCTTCGACGCCGAGGTGACCCTCGACGCCAGCCAGATCACGCCGTTCGTCACCTGGGGCACCAACCCCGGGCAGGGTGCGCCGCTGAGCGCGCCCGTGCCGGACCCGGAGGAGTTCACCACCGATTCGGAGCGGGTCGCCGCCCGTCGCGCGCTTGAGTACATGGACCTGCGCCCCGGCACCCCGCTGCGGGAACTCCCCATCGACGTGGTCTTCGTGGGCTCCTGCACCAACGGCCGCCTGGAGGACCTGCGGGCCGCCGCCGACGTGCTGCGGGGCCACAAGGTCGCCGACGGTGTCCGGATGCTCGTGGTGCCCGGCTCCGCCGCCGTGCGGGAGGCCGCCGAGGCCGAAGGCCTGGACAAGGTCTTCTCCGACGCCGGTGCCGAATGGCGGTTCGCCGGCTGCTCCATGTGCCTGGGCATGAACCCCGACACGCTGAAGCCGGGTGAGCGCTCCGCGTCCACCTCCAACCGCAACTTCGAGGGTCGTCAGGGCCGGGGCGGACGCACCCACCTGGTCTCCCCGCCGGTCGCCGCCGCCACCGCCGTGGTCGGCAGGCTCGCCGCCCCCGCCGATCTGTAGAAGGGACCGAGGAGATGGACAAGTTCACCACCCACACCGGCACGGCCGTGCCCCTGCGGCGATCCAACGTGGACACCGACCAGATCATCCCGGCCGTGTACCTCAAGAGGGTGACCCGTACCGGCTTCGCCGACGGGCTCTTCAACGCCTGGCGGGAAGATCCCGCATTCGTTCTCAACGATGAATCCTATTCTGGTGCGTCGATCCTCATCGCCGGCCCGGAGTTCGGCACCGGCTCCTCCCGGGAGCACGCCGTCTGGGCGCTGCGGGACTGGGGCTTCCGCGCTGTGGTGTCGCCGCGCTTCGGCGACATCTTCCGCGGCAACGCACTCAAGGAGGGTCTGCTGCCGGTCGAGTTGGAATTGAAAGCCGTCGAGGAGTTGTGGGATCTCGTCGAGGCCGATCCAACCACTCCGGTGACTGTCGACCTGACCGCCCGAGAGCTCCGGGCGGGCGACGCCACATGGTCGTTCCCGCTTGACGACTTCAGCCGGTGGCGGCTGCTGGAGGGTCTGGACGACATTGGACTCACCCTCCGACACGTCGCCGACATCGACTCGTACGAGGCGGGTCGACTGCCGTTCCTGCCCTCGGTGGCATAGCCGTACGCCCACCCGCACATCGGATTTCGCCCTCACCGGTCCAACCGGTGGGGGCGAATCCGTTACGACACAAGGGCTTTTTTCTACCGAATGTTTGTGTCCAGGCAGCACAGGGCATACCGTGCGCGCAGAATGGCTCGCGTCGAGTCAGTTGCATAATCGGGAGGAAGTCGTGAACAAAGCCGAGCTCATCGAGGCGCTCGCCGTTCGCCTGGGGGACCGGAAGACGGCGACGGCCGCGCTCGACGCGGTCCTCACTGAGGTCCAGGCGGCGGTCACCAAGGGCGAGAAGGTGGCGATCACCGGATTCGGAGCGTTCGAAAAGCGTGTGCGTGGCGCACGAACAGCGCGTAACCCGCGCACCGGCGAGGCGGTGAAGGTCAAGAAGACGTCCGTCCCGACCTTCCGCCCCGGGGCCGGTTTCAAGGAGATGGTGGCCAGCGGCAAGGTGCCGAAGGCCACGGTGGCGGCGAAGAAGACCGCCAGCACGACGGCCAAGACCACCGGGGCCAAGGCCACCGGCACGAAGGCGACGAGCGCCAAGGCCACCAGCGCCAAGGCCACCAGCGCCAAGGCGACGGGCACCAAGGCCACCGCCGCCAAGGCGGCCAGCAAGAAGACCGCCCCGGCCAAGGCGGCCAAGACCACCACGGCGACCAAGACGGTCGCCAGCAAGAAGACCGCCCCGGCCAAGGCGAGCAAGACCACCACGGCGACCAAGACGGCCGCCAGCAAGAAGGCCGCACCGACGAAGAAGAGCGCCGCGGCGGCCAAGTCCACCACGGCGAAGAAGACCACGGCGGCGGCGAGCAAGAGCACGGCGGCCAAGAAGGCGCCCGCGAAGAAAGCTCCCGCCAAGAAGGCGGCCAGCAAGCGCTGACCGACCCGTACAGCCCACAGGGCGTCCACCCGCGCGGTGGGCGCCCTGCGGTGTACCCGGGGAGCATTGACCCGCCCGGCGTGGACGCGCAGAATCGCCGTGCCGGCCCCCCTTCTGCCGGCCCGCCGACGGAAATGGGGCGCCGGTGCGCTACCGCCAGCTCACCACCGGATCGCTCGCGCTGGGCGTCATTCTGCTCATCGACGTCCTGCGCGTATGGCTGCCCGGCATCATCACCATCTTCGGTCAGGCCGCGTCCACCCCGGCCGAGCTGATGGGCGCGTTCGCCCTCGGCTGGTTCGTCCTCGCTGCGGCGGCCCCGGCGCTTGTCCGCCGGGTGGGCGCCCGTCCCGTCACCGTCACGGCGGCCGTCCTGCTGGCCGCCGCGCGGCTCGCGCTCACCGCTACCCCTGGTGGACGCGCACAGCTCTGGCTGGCCACCGCGGGACTGCTCGCCGGACTGGTCTGGTTGGTGGGCGTCGCCGGTGGCATCGACCGGCCGGTGCCAGGGCTGGCGCTGGGGTTGGCGGTGAACGCGGCGCTCCACGCGCTGCTCGACACCTACGACCTGGCCTGGCGCAGCGACTGGACGGCGTGGCTGCTCAGTGCCGTGGCGGTGGGGGCGTTCCTGCTCGCCACGGCGGTGCGGGGCACGCCACCCGGCCCTGGCGGCGCCCGGTCGTGGCTGCTGGCCGGGCCGGTGCTGCTGCTGGCCGGCATGGTCGCCCTCGCCCCGGCGCTCGCCCAGACCGCGATGTCGTACCTGGTGGCCGACGACGGCGTGGCCAGCTCACCGTTGTTCGGCCTCGCGCCGGTACCGGTGGCCGTCGCCGGGTTCCTGCTGGCCGCGCTGGCCGGCCCGCCCAGACGGCCGTGGGGCCGGGCACTGGGACCGGTGGCCGTGCTTGCCGGCGCGGTGCTCTTCGCCCTCGACAACGGCGACCTGCTCCTCGCGGCCATCCCGCTCACCGCCATCGGTCTCGGCGCCTGCCTCGCCCTCACCGACGCGGCGAGCGCTGTCGGGCTGGCCCGCGCCGACGCGGCGAGCGCCGTCGACCCCTCCCGCGCCGACGCGGTGGGCGGGTCCGCGACGGCCGCCGGGGTCGGTGTGGGCGAGGCGGGCAGGGTGGATGCCCTGCGAGCGGCAGCCCGCCGGGGGTACGCGCTCGCAGCCGGCATGCTCGTCTTCGTCCTGGCGGCCGTGGCCTACTACTCCGCCTACGACCTCGGCTACCCCAACGGTGCGGTTCCCGTGGTGGTCGCCGGGCTGGTCGCGGCCGTGGCGTTCACCTCCCGCCCCGTCGTGGGGCCGCCTGCCGGCCGGCGCTCTGCCGGGTCGTTGGCGCCACTGCCGACCACTGCGGTGGTCACCGCGCTTGCCATGCTGGCACCCGTGTTCGCCGACAAGGTGGGGGTGTCGACAAACCGAAACGGGCCGCCGAAGGAGATCACTGTGGTGGCCTACAACATCCGGATGGGCTTCGGGTTGGACGGCCGGTTCGACCTGCCCGCGCTGACCAACACGATCGAGCGCCAGCGGCCCGACGTGGTGCTGCTCAGCGAGGTGGACCGCGGCTGGCTGCTCAACGGCGGCCACGACACCCTGGACCTGCTGGCCGATCGTCTCGACATGCCGTACGTGTTCGGGGCGGCCGCTGACGCAGTCTGGGGGGATGCGGTGCTCAGCCGTTGGCCGATCGAGGACGAGCGGACGCTGCGGCTGCCGGCCGTCGGGGCGCCCACCGGCGCGCAGGCCCTCGCCGTCACAGTGAACTTCAGCGGTGGCGTCCGGTGCGCGGTGGTCAGCACGCATCTGCAACCGCCGCCCGGCGGCGGCCCGGTGGTCCAGGCGCGCGCGGTCGTCGACTTCGCCATCGAGTACGCGGCCGGCCGTCCGCTGGTGGTGGGCGGTGACCTGAACACCGAGCCGGGCGACGAGGCGTTCGGCAAATTCACCGAGGCCGGTCTCGTCGACGCGCTGGCGGCGGGGCGACCGCTGGCGACAAGCCCGGCCGACGACCCGCGCCAGGAGATCGACCACGTCTTCGTCTCGCCCGGTCTGACACCGAGCGGCCCGGTCGCGCCGCCCGGCACGGCCAGTGATCACCTGCCGGTCGCGGTGACCCTCACCCTGCCGCCCCGCTGACCCCCGCTGACCCGTTGATCCGTTGACCCGCGAGTTCGACCGTTGATCCACTCCGGATCGCCGGCCTCCGGTGGCTCGACGTCGACGGAGCCGGGTGGGCTCAGAGGCGGTCGGTGGCGAGCAGCCGGTCGCCGCTGAAGGCGAGCAGCCAGCCGCCGCCCTTCGGCGTGGTGAAATCGTCGTCGGCGTGCCCGGTGAGCCGTTCCAACGCACCCGGCAGCACCTTGCCCTGGCTGCACACCGCCACCTGGCCGCCGGCGCAGGCCAACTCCAGCAGGCGGGCGGCGGTGGCGAGCACCTGCTCGTCCTGCTGCTGGCCCGGCTGAGGCTCGTCCAGATCGCCGCAGATCTCGATCGGTAGGTCGAGTAGTGCGGCCGCCGGATCCAGGGTCTGTACGCAGCGACGAGGCGACGCCGACACCAGCCGGGCCGGCCGGACCAGTGCGATCAGCGCGGCGAGGGCGTCCGCCTGCGCCCACCCCTGCGCGTCGAGCGGGCGGGCGGTGTCCGGGCCGGTCCAGGTGGCCCGCTTGCCGGCGTGCGCGTGCCGTACCAGCGCGACGGTGGCCGTCACCGGAGGCAGCGCGGCGAACGCGGCAAGCACCTCGGCGTCGTGCGGGTAGCTGACCAGCCGGATAGCGTCGTCGACGGCGAGCCACCGCATGTCGTCCACCTCGGTGTCGGGCTGGAATCCGCCGTTGGCGACCGTCCGCATCGACCAGTAGTCGACAAGCTTGTCCTGACCTTCGCTGCGGTAACGCACCGACGGCAGCCGTACCTGCGGTACGCCGCGTACGTCGGCCTCCTCGGCGACCTCGCGGACGGCCGCGACCATCGGATGCTCGCCCGGCTCCAGCTTGCCCTTGGGCAGCGTCCAGTCCCCGTGGCGGGGACGGTGCACGACGCACACGTGTACGCCGTCGGCGCTGGGACGCCAGCAGACCCCGCCGGCCGCCCGGATGCCGATCACGGGAGCCATCTGGTGCGCCGTCGCCGGGTGGCCCGGTGCCACGCGGCGGGAAACTGGGCACGCATCTGGCGGACCGTCTCGCGTTCCCGCTCGGCGAGCCGCCCGGCGACGACCGCCAGCTTGTGGTCGCCCGGTCGGTCGGCTGCGAGGGCGAGCCAGGTGTCAGCGGCGACCGCGGCGTCCTGGTGTTCGCCGAGCACGTCCTGCACCTGGGCCAGCGCGCGGGACAGCCGGCGCGCGTCCTTGCCGACGGCGGGGAGGACCGCGTTGACCGCGTAACGGGCCTGTTTGGCCTCCTTGCGGACGGTGTGCCAGCGGTCGTCGGGGCCCAGCGGGTCGAGCCCTTCGACGCCGTCGGGGCCGGTGAGCCGTTTCCACGGGCGGGCCACAAGGGCGGGCAGCGTCCGAGCGGCCGGCTCGGCGGCCCGGCGGGTGAACCGGGGAGCGCGGGCGGCAAGCACCAGCGCGTCCACAAGCGCCAGGTAACGCGCGGAGCGCAGCGCCTTGTCGATGGCGGCGAGCGCCTGCCGCTGCCGCTTGGCCAGCGCCTTGTCCAGCCGGTCCACAGCGTCCTGGTCGGGAGGGCTGAGCGGATCCGCGTTCGCGGTACGTCGCAGCCGGGCACGCAGCACCTCGGCGTCGCGAGCGGCGCCGAGGTGCTCGGCCAGCCAGCGCAGTTCCGCGCGCAGCGGACTCGACCACGACCTGCGGAGCAGCGGTTTGAACGTCCGCAGGTCGCTGCGCAGCCGCCGGATGGCCACCCGCATCTGGTGCACGGCGCTGTCACCGCCGCCACCCGGGACGCGCAGCCGCACCAGCGGGTCGTGCGCCAGCAGGCGGCGTACCTCCTTGCGGACCGCCTCGGTGACCACGTCGCCGGCGGTCGCGTCGGCGGGCAGTTCGCCCGGCGCGACCAGGTCGGGCTCGGCCTGCGCAGCCGCGCCCAGCGCGCGTACGTGCTTCGGGGTGAACGAGCCGTCCCGAGCGCCTGCCTCGCGCAGCACACCGCCGATCTGGTCCAGCAGCGTGCGGTCGCCGGCCTTGAGCTCCACCTCCAGCTCGCGGAACGTGCCGGTGGTGGCGTCGTTGTCGTCGAGCACGCTCACCTGGTCGTCCACCACCTCGGCCAGCACCGCGCCTGCCTCGTCGCACACCTCGTGGGCGTGCCGGACGGTCCGCACGACAGTCACCGGCGCCAGGGGAGCGCCCCGGTGCAGGGCGGTGACCAGCTCCACGAGCTCCGGTGGCGGCTGCCCGGCAGCCCCCGGGCGGGAGATCTCATGCCGGACGCCAGGTGTGCCGGTGGGCAGCTTCACCGTCCACGGCAGCTCGTCGCCCCGGCGGTGGCGCAGCGAGGCGCCGGCCCGGGCCAGCCGCAGGTCGACGGTGTCGAGGTAGCGGGCGACAAGCGTCACCTGTGGCAACGCCCGGACCTGGCCGCCGGCCGGGGCCGTGGCGGACAGGTCCGGTAGCACGTAGGTGTCGTCCACCTCGTACTTCTGCTCCTCCTCGACCATCCACTCAGCCTATGCCGCGAACGGTCAGCCGGCCGTGCCACCGACACGGCGCAGCAGCAGTTCCTGTAGATGCACCCGGGCACCCTGGCTGTCGCTGGTACGCCGGGTCCACGAGCCGTCGCCGGCCAACTCGAACGCGTCGACGTCCGGGCCCATCGCCGCGGTCAGCACGTGGTCCAGTTCGGCCCGGGCCACCGGATCGGTCACCCGCACCAGCGCCTCCACCCGCCGGTCCAGGTTGCGGTGCATCAGGTCCGCCGAGCCCATCCAGAACTCGGCCTCGCCGTTGTTTCCGAACCGGAAGACCCGGGAGTGCTCAAGGAACCGGCCCAGGATCGAGCGGACCCGGATGTTCTCCGAGAGCCCCGGAACGCCCGGACGCAGCGTGCACATCCCGCGGATGAGCAGGTCGACGTGGACGCCGGCCTGCGAGGCCCGGTACAGCGCGTCGGTCACGCCCTCGTCGACCAGCGAGTTGACTTTGAACTGGACCAGGCCGGGCATGCCGAGCCGGACGTGCGCGATCTCCCGCTCGATCCGCTCGATGAGGCCGCTGCGGATGCCCTGCGGGGCGACGAGCAACCGCCGGTACGCGGTCTGCCGGCTGTAGCCGGTCAGCACGTTGAACAGGTCGGTGAGGTCCGCGCCGATCTCCGGGTCGGCCGTGAGCATGCCGAAGTCCTCGTACAGCCGGGCGGTCTTCGGGTGGTAGTTGCCGGTGCCGATGTGGCAGTACCTGCGGATCTGGTTGCCCTCCTGCCGGACCACCAGGGCTGTCTTGCAGTGCGTCTTGAGGCCCACGAGGCCGTACACGACGTGGCAGCCGGCGCGTTCCAGCGTGCGTGCCCAACCGATGTTCGCCACCTCGTCGAAGCGGGCCTTGACCTCGACCAGCACCACCACCTGCTTGCCGGCGGCCGCCGCGTCGACGAGCGCGTCGACGATCGGCGAGTCACCGCTGGTCCGGTAGAGGGTCTGCTTGATGGCCAGTACGTTCGGGTCGGCGGCGGCCTGCTCGACGAAGCGCTGAACGCTGGTGGCGAACGAGTGGTACGGGTGGTGCACGAGGATGTCCCCGTCCCGCAGGGTCGCGAAGACGCTGCGCGGCACCTCGCCCTCGGCGAGCCGGGGGTGGGTGGCCGGCACGAACGGTGGGTCCTTCAGATCGGGGCGGTCGGCCTCGCCGTACACCTGCCAGAGGGCCGAGAGGTCCAGCAGACCGGGCACCCGCAGCACGTCCTGGTCGTCCATGTCCAGCTCACGGACGAGCAGCTCCAGCATGTGGTCGGAGATCGACGCGTCGGCCTCCAACCGCACCGGCGGGCCGAACCGGCGGCGGGCGAGCTCCCGTTCGAGGGCTTGGAGCAGGTCCTCGTCGCGGTCCTCGTCGACCTCCACCTCGGCGTTGCGGGTGACCCGGAACAGGTGGCACTCGACCACGTGCATGCCGCTGAACAGCTGACCCAGGTGCACCGAGATCAGGTCCTCGACCGGCAGCATCCGCACACCGGGCTGATCCCGGTCCACCCGCACGAAGCGGGGCACGTTGTTGGGCACCTTCACCCGGGCGAACAGCTCCGAGCCGCCGTCCGGGTCGCGGACCGCGACGGCGAGGTTGAGCGACCGCCCGGAGATGTACGGGAACGGGTGCGCCGGGTCGACAGCGAGCGGGGTCAGCACCGGGAAGATGTGCTCCCGGAAGTAGGTGCGCAGCCGCTCCCGCTCCGGCTCGCCCAACTCGGCCCAGCGCAGGATGCGGATGCCCTCCCCGGCGAGCTTGGGCAGCACGTCGTCGACGAAGCAGGCGGCGTGCCGGGCGACAAGTGCGGCGGTCCGCTCGGCGATCAGGTCCAGCTGCGTACGCAGGGGCAGCCGGTCCCCACCGCGTACCGGCAGGCCGGCGGAGAGCCGCCGCTTCAACCCGGCGATCCGCACCATGTAGAACTCGTCGAGGTTGCTGGCGAAGATGGCGAGGAACTTGGCCCGCTCCAGCAGCGGGGTGCGCTGGTCCTCGGCGAGCGTGAGCACCCGTGCGTTGAAGTCGAGCCAGGACAGCTCCCGGTTGAGGAAGCGGTCCTCCGGCAGCGGGGGAGCAGCCGGTCCGTCGTCCGCGTCGCCGGCAGCGGGGGAGCCGGCGGTCAGGGCGCCGGCGGCCGGCCCGTCCGTCTCGGTGGGCGGGGTGGCGGATTCGAGGACCTCGTCGAGCCCTGAGGAGGCAGCCCCCGGGTCGTCGGCGAGGGTGTCGGCGCGGGCGGCGCCTGCCCGTTCGGCTCGGGACGGCCGAAACCGGCCATCGGTGCCACGGGCGCGGACGCCGTTGAGAGGATCGGTGGTGGACGGGCTGACCGGGTGCTCGCGAGGGGTGCTCACCCGCTCATAATCACCCGATTACGGTTAACGCAAAATGAACTTCGCCCCGACGGTTCAGATCATCGTCGGCAATGTCACCCGGACGACCTCGCCGTCGGGATCGGTGTCGATGCGCACCCGCTGGCCGAGCCGGAGCAGCCGCAGCCCGGAGGCGTCGAACGCCCGAGCGGGAAAATTCATCTCGGTGCCGTCGTCGAGCAGCAGCGTCCCGCTGCGTGTCGCCGCGTCGTAACTGGCCACCGTGCCCTGCATGCTGGCACCGTACACCGGCGGGGTCAGCTCGTGGAGCGTGCCGGGCAGGCGGCGGCGGCCACCAGCGCGGCGGTACGCGGCCCGAGGCCGAGCCGGGCGGCGGCGGCCAGGTCGTCGGCGGTGTCCACGTCGCGGCGCAGGCTGGGCCAGTCGCCGGGCAGCGGCAGGGCGCCGCTCGCCGTGTGCGCCGCCGCCGAACCCACCCCGAACCGGGGTTCGAGGTCGACTCCGGGCGGCGCGGCGAGCAGCACCGTGCCGAGGCCTGGCGCATCCGCCACGAACCGGCGTACCCCATCGTCTCCGGCTTGGGCCGCGAGCAGCGCGCCGGCCAACTCGGTCGGGCGCAGCGCGGGCAGGTCGGCGGTGAGCCCGGCCACCCACCCGGCGGGGGCGTGTGCCGCGCCGTGCCGGAAGGCGGCGTTCAGGCCGGCGTCCGGCTGGTCGGGAAGCACCTGCGCTCCGGCTGCGCGGGCCGCCGCCGCCACGCGGGCGTCGTCGGTGACCACCAGGGCCTCGGCGACCGCCGGGCAGGCCAGCACCGCGCGGAGCGTGTCGGCGGCCAGGGCCAGCGCCAGCTCCTCATGGGGTACGCCGGGCAGCGCGCCCCGCAGCCGGCTCTTGGCTGCCGACAGACGCTTCACCGGCACCACCACTGCCCACCTCGGCTGACTCACGCCCGCAATCCTGCCAGCAGAGCGGCGGGACCCTCCCTGGCCGTACCGGGGGCGAGCAGGCATGATTTCCGCTGCGGGTGTCGTGGGCCGGACCCGTGGCGGTGCGGGGCGCGACGAGGAGGCACAGGTGGCACGGCGGAGGCTGGGGTTCTGGCGACGGTTCGCCGTGGTGCTTGTCAAACCGGTGATGCTCGTGTGGACCCGACGGACGTGGCGGGGCGGCGAGCACCTCGGCCGGGACGGCGGCGTGATCATCGTGGCGAACCACATCTCACACGCCGACCCGCTGGTCTCCGCGCACTTCATCTACGACTCGGGCCGCTGGCCGCAGTACCTGGGCAAGGCCAGCGTGTTCCGGGTGCCCCTGGTCGGCTGGATCCTGCGCCAGTGCCGGCAGATCCCGGTGGAGCGGGGCAGCGTGGACGCGGTCCGCTCACTGGACGCCCTGGTGGAAGCGCTGGATCAGGGCGGCGCCGTCGTGATCTACCCGGAGGGCACCACCACCAAGCAGCCGGACCTGTGGCCCATGAAGGCCAAGACCGGCGCGGCCCGACTGGCGCTGGCCACCGGCGCGCCCGTGGTGCCGCTGGTGATGTGGGGGCCGGAGCGGATCTTCGACCCGCGTACCAACCGGTTGAACGTGCGCCCCCGGATCCCGGTTACCGTGGTCGCCGGCGACCCGGTCGACCTGACCCGGTGGGCGGACGCCCCGCCGACCCGGGCCACCCTCGAGGAAATGACGGACGCCATCATGCTGCGCCTGCGGGACATGCTCGCCGAGATCCGGGGCGGAACGCCGCCACCGCTGTGGGCGCGGCCGGTCCGACCCTCCGCCGAACCCCAGCAACACGGAGGTGTCGCGTGACCGGTCACGTCGCGGTTCTCGGCGCAGGCTCCTGGGGCACCGCGTTCGCCAAGATCCTCGCCGACGCCGGGCGGGACGTCACTGTGTGGGCGCGACGCCCCGCGGTGGCCGAGAGCATCCGCACCGAGCGGCGCAACACCGAGTACCTGCCTGATCTGCTGCTGCCGGAGCGGGTCACCGCCACCGCCGACGCCATCGAGGCGATCACCGACGCCGAGTTGGTGGTGCTTGCCGTACCGTCGCAGACCCTGCGGGGCAACCTCGCCGAGTGGGCCGGGCACCTGCACCCGGACGCCACGCTGGTGTCGCTGATGAAGGGCATCGAGCTCGGCACCACCAAGCGGATGAGCGAGGTCATCGTGGAGACCGCCCGGGTCGCCGCGGACCGGGTTGTTGTCGTCTCCGGGCCGAACCTCGCCCCGGAGATCGCCGCCGAGCAGCCGGCCGCAACTGTGGTCGCCGGGACGAACCCGCACCGCACCGCCCTCGTCCAGTCGTCGATCCGGACGCCCTACCTGCGCCCGTACACGAACGACGACGTGATCGGCTGCGAGCTGGGCGGGGCGGTCAAGAACGTCATCGCGCTGTCGTACGGCATCGCCACAGCGATGGGCTTCGGCGACAACACCCGGGCCATGCTGATGACCCGCGGGCTGGCCGAGACGGCCCGCCTGGGCGTGGCGCTCGGCGCGGACCCGATCACCTTCGCCGGCCTGGCGGGCATGGGCGACCTGGTGGCGTCCTGCTCGTCCCCGCTGGCCCGCAACCGCACCTTCGGCGAGCACCTGGGTCGGGGCGAGACCCTGGAGCAGGCGCAGGCCGCGACCCGGCAGACCGCCGAGGGCGTGAAGAGCTGCCTGGCGATCCGCGACCTGGCCCGCGCGCACGGTGTGGAAATGCCGATCACCGAGCACGTCGAGCGGATCTGCCACGAGGGCATGGACCCACGCCTGGCCGTGGAGGCTCTGATGAGCCGCACCGCCAAGCCCGAGTCGTACGAGTGAGGATCCGATGACCGATCTGGGAGACGGCACCCGCTGCGTACACGCCGGGTTGCCCGAGCCGGCACCGGGGGACCCGTTCCTGCCGGGGCCGGTGTTCGCCGCGCCGTACCACCTCGACCCGTGGCAGGGCCAGGGTTCGTCGCCGAACGGCTACGGCCGCCCCGACAATCCGACCCGGCGGCTGCTGGAGGCCGCCATCGGAGAGCTGGAGGGCGGTGACTGCCGCGTCTTCGCCACCGGTCAGGCGGCCATCACCGGCCTGCTGCTCGCGGTGCTCCGGCCGGGGGACACCGTGCTGCTGCCCGCCGACGGCTACTTTCCCGTCCGGGCGTTCGCCACCGACGTGCTGGAAACCATCGGTGTACGGGTGGTCTTCGTGCCGACCGCAGGGCCGTACCCGTCGCTTGAGGGCGTACGCCTGGTGCTTGTGGAGACCCCCGCCAACCCCGGCCTTGACGTGGTCGACGTGGCGGCCCTGGCCGAGCGCGCGCACGCCGCAGGCGCCCTGCTCGCCGTGGACAACACCACCGCGACCCCGCTCGGGCAGCGCCCGCTGGACCTCGGCGCCGACCTTGTGGTCGCGTCCGGCACCAAGGCGCTCACCGGCCACTCCGACCTGCTGCTGGGCTACCTGGCGAGCCGGTCCGCCGATCTGGTCGGGGCGGTGACGTCCTGGCGCACGGCCACCGGCTCGGTACCGGGCGCGTTCGATTCCTGGCTGGCCCACAGGTCGATGGCCACGCTCGACCTGCGGCTGGCCCGGCAGAGCGCGAACGCCGCAGCGATCGCCGACCTGTTGGCCGGCCGGACGGACGTGACAGGTCTGCGCTGGCCGGGGCTGCCGGACGACCCCGCGTACCCGGTGGCGTCGACGCAGATGCGCCGGATGCCCGGCGTGCTCTCGTTCGACCTGGGCGACGCCGACCGGGTTGCCCGCTTCATCACCGCCGCCCGGCTGGTGGCCGCCGCCACCTCCTTCGGTGGTACGCACACCACTGCCGACCGGCGGGCACAGTGGGGCGACGACACCTCGCCCGGCTTCGTCCGGCTCTCCTGCGGCGTGGAGGACACTGCCGACCTGGTGGCCGACATCGCCGCCGCGCTTGACGCCGCCGGGCCGGCCTGAGGTCGTGACAGCCGCGCCTCTCGCCGACCGGTCCGTTCTCGTGGGCAGGTTGCGCGCCGCCGGTTGCGTCTACGCCGAGGACGAGGCCGATCTGCTGCTCGCCGCCGCCGAGTCTCCCGCCGCGTTGGCGGAGCTGACCGACCGCCGGGTGGCCGGCGAACCGCTGGAATACCTGCTCGGCTGGGCGGAGTTCTGCGGCCTGCGGATCGCGGTCGACGCTGGCGTCTTCGTGCCCCGTGGCCGGACCGCCCTGCTGGTCGAGGCGGCGGCCTCCGTGACCGGCGCGGCGGCGGCGGTTGTCGACCTGTGCTGCGGCTCCGGGGCCACCACTGTGGCACTCGCGCACCGGCTCGCGCCGCGCTGGCTGGCAGCCGCCGACATCGACCCGGCGGCGGTGGCGTGCGCCAGGCGCAACCTCGCGGGGCTGGCCGCCGAGGTGTACGAAGGTGACCTGTTCGCCCCACTGCCGCCGCGCTGGCGGGGCCAACTGGACCTGGTGGTCGCCAACGCTCCGTACGTGCCGACCGACGCGGTGGCGCTGATGCCCCCCGAGGCGCGGCTGCACGAGGCGCCGGTGGCGCTCGACGGTGGGCCGGACGGGCTCGCGGTGCTGCGCCGGGTGGCCGCAGGCGCTGCCCACTGGCTGGCACCCGGCGGCCACCTGGTCGTCGAGGTCAGTGTCGTCCAGGCGGATGCGCTCTGCGCTGCCCTTGACGCGGTCGGGCTGGAGCCGGACGTGCGGCACGACGAGGACCTGGACGCCACAGCGGTGACGGCCCGCCGCCTCCGCTGAGCCCTCTCGCCCGCCCGCCACCGCCGCTGCCACCACCGACGTCGCTGTCGCTGCCGCCACTCCCGCCGCCCCCACCGGGGTCGGCTCAACACGCGGGCCAACATCGTCAGCTCCAAGGTCCGCCGTCGGCAGTCCGCCGTGCCGGTCGGCCGTCGGCAGTCCGCCGTGCCGGTCGGCCGGCGTGGACAGGAATCCGCGTCGCCCAGGCCCGGCAAGGCCACCGCCCGCCCGTACCCCTTGTCCGTCCTTTGCTCTGCTTCAACCGGCGCAACACTTCGGGGTCGTTTGCGTTGCGTGGGTTGAAGCAGAGCAAAGGACACGCGACGACCCTCCTCGGGACCGGGGACCGGGGACCGAGGGCTGAGGGCTGAGGGTCGGGCAGCCGAGGGCCATGAACGAACGCCCTCTCGCCGGGATGTCGGGCTTTCGCAGGTCCTGAGGCGGTCGGCATGGCGGGGGAGAGGGCTTGGCACTAGCCTCGGCTCACATCCATGTCGTCGGGAGGCGGTTTCGGTGGGCAGCGCAGGGGTGCCGGTGGTCGTCGGCCTCGACAACGGCGGCACCAGCAACAACGCCACGGTGCTGACTGTGGACGGCCGGTTCCTGGTCGACGGGCTCCTGGAGATCCCCAGCGAGGTACGCGCCGGGCCGGAGGCCGCGATCGAGGCGTTGGCCCGCGCGCTGGACGGTGCGCTGGCCCGGACGGGCGTGCCGCGCGAGATGGTCCGCGCGGTCGGCCTGGACACCCCCGGCCCGGCGAGCGCCACAGGTGTCATCTCGTCGCGGGGCTCGACAAACTTCTCCCAGCCCGCGTGGCGCGGCTTCGACGTACGGGGCGCGCTGGAGCGGCGCCTCGGCCTGCCCGTGATCTACCACAACGACGGCAACGCCGCCGCGCTCTACGCCCACCACGTGTACTTCGGCGACGAGGCGATGAGCAGGTCGTCGGTCGCCGCGATCGTCGGCACCGGGCTCGGCGGTGGCGTTGTCGAAGGTGGTCGGGTGATCGCCGGCGCCGCCGGGATGGCCGGGGAACTGGGCCACGTGCACATCCCGCTGAACGGGCTGCTCGGCCCGGGACAGCCGGAGCCGACCTGCGCCTGTGGTTTCACAGGGGACGTCGAGAGCGTCGCGTCGCTTACCGGCATCGAGCGCAACCTGCTGCCGTACTGGCTGGCCCGCTACCCCGACCACCCGCTCACCGCCGAGCCGTTGGCCCGGGCGGCGAAACTCGTCCGGGGTTACGGGGAGCGGGGCGACGCGCTGGCCCGGGACCTGTTCACCCAGCAGGCGATGGCGCTGGGCCGGCTGTTCACTGTGGCGTCCAACTTCACCGACCCGCACGCGTACTTCGTGGGTGGTGGCGTGGTGGAGGCGGCGCCGGAGTTCCGGGACTGGTTCCTGGCGACGGTCCGCGAGCACACGGTGCTCCGACAGGAGCAGGCGGCGCTTGCCACGTTCGCACTGGTGCCGGACCGGGACATGGCAGGTGCCCGTGGCGTGGCGATCGCCGCGCTTGAGGCGCTGCGCGCCGCGCCGGAACCCGGCCCGCTGGTCGCCTGAGCCCGCTGGTCATCGTCCGCCGGCAGGTCGTTGCTCCGGCCGCGCAGATCGTCGCTTCGGCCGGGCACACCATGGATTTGGCCGGGCAGGTCGTTGCTCTGGCCGCTCGAAGCGGGCACCAGGGCGACCCTGAGGCCGCTTGACGGCCAGCCGCGGCCCGCGGTTGGGTGGACCGCCCACGGGCCCGGCGCGCTCGGTGGCACGCCAGGCCCGCTGTCGACGGTGCGGTCAGTGGCGGGGCGGGGCCTGGGCGAAGGTGGCCCAGGCCGCCGGGGGGAACAGGAGGGCCGGGCCGGCCGGGTCCTTGGAGTCGCGGACGGCCACCAGGCGTGGGATCGAGGCGACCTCCACGCAGGCGCCCTGGTCACCACTTCGGCTGCTCTTGCGCCATCTCGCCGCGGCCAGTGCCGCGGTGATCGTCGGTGTCATCGTTCCTACCGTCCCTTCAGGAGTGTAAGGAGCTGCTTGCGGGTGTCGGCGGGGCTGAGCGCCACGCTCCGCAGATGCTCCATGATCTTGGTACAGGTGCGTGTTTCACCTGCCCGGTCGAGGATCATCTGACCGGCGACGGTCTCCACCGAGGCGATGATCGGGTCCTCCGGGTCGGCGAACTCCAGGATGTGCAGCGAGCCCCGTGTGCCGCGGTGGTAACCGGCGGAGAGCGGGATCACCTGGACGGTGATGTTGGGCAGCTCGGCCATCTTGACCAGGTGTCGTAGCTGCCCGTCCATCACCGACTGGTCGCCGACGGGGCGCAGCAGTGCGCCCTCGTCGATGATCGCGTCGAAGATGGCTGGATTGTCGCCGGTGATTCGCTGCTGGCGGTCGAGCCGGGCCTTGACCCGCTGCTCCACCAGGTCGTCGACAAGGGTGTGCGGCCCCCCGCGCATCACCCCGCGTACGTAGTCGGCCGTCTGCAAGAGGCCGGGCACCACCGAGGGTTCGAAGTTGGCGATGGCTGTGGCCTCCGCCTCCAGGGCGATGAAGTCGATGGTGCGGGGGTCCAGCACGTACGAGTACGACACCCACCAGCCCGGTTTGCGGGCGTCCTTGGCGAGCTGCACCGCTGCGGCCACCTCCTCGGCGCCCACTCCGTACGAGGTGAGCAGAGCGCGCACGGTGGCCGGGTTGATCAGCGTCTGGGCGTTCTCGTAGCGGGAGAGGGTGCTCCGCGTGCTGTTGATCTCGTCCGCGGCGGTTTCCAGTGTCAGCCCGGCGGCCTCCCGGTGATGGCGGAGGGCGATGCCGAGCCGGCGGGCGCGAGCGGTCTTGGGGGGCATGCATCGATGGTCGCACACATTCGCGGGAATGTGTGTATGGGACCGCGCCGATGAGAGTTGCATTCACGGCCATGTACGTGTCACGCTGTCACCACGTCCTCACCGCCGGTTGTCGTGGCGACGGTGGTGGTGAGTGACCGGAGGGGATAGGGCGCGTGGCGATCGGGTTTCTCCCCCGTACCCGATCGTCGCGTGCCGCCGTCATTTCGGCCTCCCGGAAGGAGACGACGTGCGTACCGGCTCGGAGTGCCTCGCCGTTCCCCCGGGCGGCAGGAGATGACCCGATTCCTGGTCGTGCTCACCGACGTACGTCTAGTCGAGGGCATCGGCCGCAACGAGCGCACCGCCCCCGAGCGGCGACGACAGGTGGTCGGTGCCAGCAGCAGGGAGGCCGCCGACCGGATCGCCGGAGCATTCATGGCCCTGGGCATGGTGCGGGCCGGCCGCCAGCGGGTCAAGGTGATCGCGGTCGGCCGTCGACGCGCCAGGAACTGACCGTCCGTAACGCACCGTATAACCTCTGTTGACCGATTGCCGCGTCGCTTCGTGGCTCGCCGGGTATCGCCTCGCCCTACCGCCACGCACAGTAAGGTCAACCGGGTGAGCGCCACCGGCGAGCACGACCAGCCGCAGTCGCGTACGAAGAGGTGACCGGAGTGACCACCCCAGGCAAGACCCGCGTGGCGATCGTCTTCGGCGGCCGTAGCCCGGAGCACGGCATCTCCTGCGTCAGCGCCGGCAGCGTTTTCGGCGCGCTCGACCCGGACGAGTACGAGGTGGTACCGGTGGGCATCACCCGAGCCGGACAGTGGGTGCTGACAAGCGGCGACCCCGCCCAGCTCGCCATCAATGCCCGCCAGCTACCGGAGATCACCGCCGAGTCCGGCGACGACATCGTGCTGCGTGCCGACCCCACAGGCAACGGCCTCATGGTGCTCGACCCCACCGAGGGTCCCCGGGTGCTCGCCGACGTCGATGTGGTCTTCCCCGTCCTGCACGGCGCGTACGGCGAGGACGGCACCATCCAGGGAATGCTGGAGATGGCAGGCATCCCGTACGTCGGGGCGAACGTGTTCGCCTCCGCCGCCGCAATGGACAAGGAGTTCACGAAGAAGCTCTGCGCGGCCGAGGGTATCCCAGTCGGCCCGTACACGGTGCTGCGCAACGGGATGACGCTCAGCGAGCAGGACAAGGAGCGCCTCGGCCTGCCGGTCTTCGTCAAGCCGTCCCGGGCCGGGTCGTCGTTCGGCATCACCCGGGTCACCGACTGGGCGCGGCTGGACGAGGCGGTCGCCGCCGCCCGGCAGTTCGACCCGAAGGTCATCATCGAGGCCGGGATCGTCGGCCGCGAGATCGAGTGCGGCGTGCTGGAGGGCGAGGCCGGCGGCGTGCCCGAGGCGTCAGTACTGGCCGAGGTGCGGGTCGTCGCCGACCACGACTTCTACGACTTCGAGGCGAAGTACCTTGACGACTCCTGCGAGTACGACATTCCGGCCGGTCTGCCGGAGAAGGTGACCCGCCAGGTGCAGGAGTACGCCGTCCGCGCGTTCACCGCCCTGGACTGCGCCGGTCTGGCCCGGGCGGACTTCTTCGTCACCCCCGAGCTGGACGTCTACCTCAACGAGATCAACACGATGCCCGGGTTCACGCCGACGTCGATGTTCCCGCGGATGTGGGCGGCCTCCGGGCTGGAGTATCCGAAGCTGGTCAACCGCCTGATCCGCACCGCCCAGCGGCGCGGCGTCGGCCTGCACTGAGGCCCACCGGACTGTCGGCCGATCAGCAGTGTCGGCTCCGGCCGTCGGGCCGCGCCGATCGGCGCGCCCGGCCCGATCAGCGCTGGCAGCCGGAGGGGATGGCCCCGCCGGAGGGCACCGAGGCCACGATCACGTCGGAGATCGGCGCCGCCCACTGCAACGGCTGCTCGTAGGAGCGCGGGACGCGTACCGTCACCGGCGTCTCCCGGTCGACGGTGGTGAGCACCGTCGCGTCGGTCTGCTCGGCGGCATGCCAGCAGACCCGGTTGACGGTCCAGACCTCGTCGGTGGCGGGGAAGTCCGGCTCGGCACCCCCGCAGGCAACGGTGAGTGCGGGATCGCCGTACGCGGCGTTCTGCTCCGGGCCGGCGGTGACCGGGCGCTGGTTCAGGTCGCGGATGGTCTGCGGCAGCTGGGAGAGCAGCGCACGGCAGACCGTGGCCGGGCGGGCGGCCAGCGCCGGGGCGGCCATCTCGACGGGGGCGGTGGACTGCGCCCGGGGGGTCGTGGCGGACGGGCTCGGCGCGGCGGCCGGCGTGTCCGGGGCGAGCTTCGTGAAGGCCAGTACGGCCACCAGCAGCGTGACCGGAATCGCGATCAAGGTGGCAAGCAGTGCGGCGCTCCGGGTGGTCCGGTCCCGGCCGGTCGGCGCGTCGGCAGCCGGGTCGCCGGTCGCGCGGTTACCGTCAGCCCGCTCGGGTGTCCCGTCGGCCGCGTCGCGCGTGCCGTCGTCGTCGAGAGCAGCCGAGGAGGTCGTCATCTCGTCCACTTACAGCCGCACCACCGAACACGTGAGGGTGCGGGTGATGCCGGGCACCATCTGCACCTTGCTGACGATGAGTTTGCCGAGTTCGTCGACGGTGTTCGCCTCGGTGAGGACGACCACGTCGTACGGCCCGGTGACGGCGTCGACGCGTACGACGCCGGCGATGTCCGCGATGAGACCCGCCACGTCACGTGCGCGGCCGACCTCGGTCTGGATGAGGATGTACGCCTGTACCACGACTCGACCTCCGTCCGTCGCCGCCCAGGGGCGGCCCGAAGGGTGAAACTACCTTACGGACCAGGTCTGATCCCTATCGGTGGTCAAGGAGCAGCGGTGAGCGAGCACGGCGGAGCCGGGCAGGACGGGCGGAACGCCGGCGGTGGTGCCAGCGTGGCCGGGATCGGCGAGTTCGGGTTGATCGGGCGGGTCACCGCGCGGTTGGCGATGGGGCCGACGACACTGCTCGGCCCGGGGGACGACGCGGCGGTGGTGGCCGCGCCGGACGGCCGGGTGGCTGTCTCGACCGACGTGCTTGTCGACGGCCGGCACTTCCGGCGGGACTGGTGCTCGGCGGCCGACGTCGGTCACCGGGCTGCGGCTGCCAACCTGGCCGACATCGCGGCGATGGGCGCCACCCCGACGGCGCTGCTGGTGGCCCTCTGCATGCCGGCGGAGCTGGAGACCAGCTGGGCGGAAGGGCTCGCCGACGGGTTGGCCGCCGAGGCGGCGACGGTCGGCGCGAGCGTTGTCGGTGGGGACATGTCGGCAAGCCCCACCCTGACCATCGCGGTGACAGCGCTGGGTGACCTCGGTGGCCGGGCGCCGGTGGTGCGCTCCGGCGCGCGTCCCGGGGACGTACTGGCCCTGGCCGGGCGCATCGGGTACGCGGCGGCCGGGCTGACAGTGCTCACCCGTGGTTTCCGCACGCCCCGACTGCTTGTCGAGGCGTACCGGCGACCGCAGGTGCCGTACGCGGCCGGGCCGCAGGCAGCAGTGCTCGGCGCGACCGCCATGATCGACGTGTCGGACGGGCTGCTCGCCGACCTCGGGCACGTGGCGAAGGCAAGCGGGGTGGCCATCGACGTACGCCGGGATGTGTTCGAGGTGCCCCGGCAGATGGCCGACGCGGCGCGGGCGCTCGGCGTCGACCCGTACACCTGGATCCTTGCCGGTGGCGAGGACCACGCGCTTGCCGCGACCTTCCCCCCGGAGGTGGCGTTGCCGCCGGAATGGCGGCCGATCGGCCTGGTCACGGCCGGTGCCGGGGTGACAGTCGACGGGGGCGCCTACGACGGGCCGAGGGGCTGGGACCACTTCCGGTGAGGGCCCGCGCCGGCCGTACCCTGGACGCCGTGAGTGAGATCGAGATCCGGCTGGCGCGGTTCGACGCGCCGGTGGCGCAGCAGTTGATCAAGGAGGCGCTTGCCGACCTCGGGGCCCGCTACGGCGGCACCGGCGACGACACCCCGGTGGACGCCTCCGAGTTCGAGCCGCCGGACGGCGCGTTCGTCATCGCCTACCTGGGCGGCGAGCCGGTCGGCTGCGGCGGCTGGCGCGCCCACGGCCCGGACACCGCGGAGTTGAAGCGGATGTACACAGCGCCGGCGGCCCGTGGGCGCGGCGTGGCGCGGATGGTGCTCGCGGCGGTCGAGCGGTCGGCCCGTGACCAGGGCCGCAAGCGGATGATCCTGGAGTGCGGGGATCGCCAGCCCGAGGCGATCGCCATGTACACGTCCGCCGGCTACGACCGGATCCCGAACTTCGGCTTCTACAAGGACTCGGAGGGCTGCGTGTCCTTCGGCCGGGCGCTCTGACCGGCCGGGCCGCCCGGCGACAGCGCAGGCCCCGACCTGCCGGGCAGCCCGGAGCGCGGACACGATTCAGCCGGCGGACCGCTGGGTCCGCCGGCTGAGCCGAACGAGAAGAGGTGGTGCCGCCGCGTCAGGCGCGGGTGACCTTGCCGGCCTTGATGCACGAGGTGCAGACCTTCAACTTCTTGGTGTTGCCACCACCGGCCGGGGTACGCACCGACTGGATGTTCGGGTTCCAGCGGCGGTTGGTCCGCCGGTGCGAGTGGGACACGTTGTGGCCGAAGCCCGGCCCCTTGCCACAGACGTCGCACACGCTAGCCACGGGATACTCCTGGGATTGAAACGTTCATGAGGTCGCCGGCAGGCGCTGCGCGGGCAACCTGGTCAGGTTACCCGATGACCCACCGGCCCGGCGAACCGGCCCGGTCGAGCGGGCGCTCGCGGCCGGCCTGCCGGTGGGGCCGCCCGCCTGGTGGCAGCCGGTCCGGCGGCAACGGTACCGGAGTGATCCGCCCCGGCCGGAAGGCGGTGGGCGGCGGACACACGCGGCGAGTCCGACGCGTGTCGGTGCGCGCCAGTAGGCTTCTGGCCGTGCTGGACTCCCTCGACGCCGCAGCGGTCCGCCGCTGGTGCGCGAGCGGGCTGGCCGCGCTGAAGCGCCACCAGGGCGAGATCGACCAGCTCAACGTCTATCCGGTGCCCGACGGCGACACCGGCACCAACCTGGTGCTCACCCTCACGTCGGCCCAGCAGGCACTCTCGATGGACCTGGACACCCTCCCCGACAGCGGTCCGACCGCGCACGGGCACGCGCTGCGGCTGATGGCCCAGGGCGCACTGCTCGGCGCGCGGGGCAACTCCGGCGTGATCCTCTCGCAGATCCTGCGCGGTTTCGCCGACGCCGTGGCCGTCATGCCGGTGGTGCGCGGTCGGGGCCTGACCGTCGCGCTGCGGTCCGCGACCACCGCCGCTTACGCCGCGGTCGGCCAACCCGTGGAGGGGACCCTGCTCACAGTTGTCGCCGCGGCCGCCGCCGCGGCCGAGGGGGCCGACAGCGACGACCTTCCGGCGGTGGCCCGGCTCGCCGCGCGGTCGGCGGCCGAGGCGCTGTCGCGTACCCCGGAGCAGTTGCCGGCCCTGGCCCGCGCCGGCGTGGTCGACGCCGGTGGCAAGGGCCTCTGCGTCCTGCTCGACGCCCTGGTCGAGGTCCTCACCGGGGAGACCGCCTCAGGGCTCGCACCGGCGCCGCGGACCGCCCGGCCGGCCGCCGCCGTCGCGCGGGAGACCGGCTCCGATGAGTACGCCTACGAGGTGCAGTTCCTGCTCGACGCCCCGGCCGACGCGGTGGCCGTGCTGCGTCGGACGCTTGCAACGCTCGGGGATTCGCTCGTCGTGGTCGGCGACGGGCGCGAGCCGGACGCCACCTGGAACGTGCACGTGCACGTCAACGACGTGGGCGCGGCGATCGAGGCGGGTGTCGCTGCCGGCCGCCCGTACCGGATCTCGGTGACCCGCTTCGCCGACCAGCCGGAGCCGCCCCCCGTCCCGGTCGAGGCGGGACGCGCCGCCGTGGTGGTCGCCACCGGCGAGGGGATCGCCGAGTTGTTCGCCTCCGAGGGCGCCACTGTCGTGCCGGGCAACCCGTCCATCGGTGAGCTGCTGGAGGCGGTACGCGGCACCGGCGCGGCGCGTGTGGTGGTGCTGCCCAACAACCCGAACACCGGGGCGGTGGCGAGCGCGGCGGCCCGTGAGGCACACCGCCACGGCATCAAGGTCAGCGTGGTGCCGACCCGCTCGCCGGTGCAGGCCCTCGCCGCCCTCGCGGTCCGTGACGGCACCCGCCGCTTCGAGGACGACGTGATCGCGATGGCCGAGGCGGCCGGCGCCTGCCGCTACGCCGAGGTCTGCCACGCGAGCCGCGACGCGTTGACAGTCGCCGGCCCGTGCCACCCCGGGGACGTGCTGGCACTTGTGGAGGGGGAGGTGCACCTCATCGGCGCCGACCTCATCGACACGTGCGCCGCAGTGGTCGACCAGATGCTCGGCGGTGGCGGCGAGATGGTCACCCTGCTGGCCGGTGTGGACGCGCCCCCCGGGCTGACCGACGCCGTCCGGGCGCACGTCGAGCGGCGCTGGCCGTTCGTCGAGGTGCACGCGTACCCGGGCGGCCAGCCGTTCTATCCGCTCCTGGTGGGGGTCGAATGAGTGAGCCGGCCACGGTGGACACTCCGCTGAAGAAGCTAGTGGGCGACAAGACGGCCAAGGCCCTGGCCTCCCAGCTCGACCTGCACACCGCGGGTGACCTGATCTACCACTTTCCGCGCCGCTACGACGAGCGTGGCGAGCACACCGACATCCGCTCGCTGGACGTCGGCGAGCAGGTAACCGTGCTGGCCCAGGTGCAGCGCACCGCCGTTCGCCCGATGCGCCAACGTCGGGGCAACCTGCTGGAGGTGACCGTCGGCGACGGTTCCGGCGGGTTGCTGACGCTCACGTTCTTCGGCAACCAGGCGTGGCGCGAGCGGGAGCTGCGTCCGGGCCGGTGGGGTCTGTTCGCCGGCAAGGTCACCGAGTTCCGGGGCAAACGACAGCTCAACGGCCCGGAGTACGTCCTGCTCGGCGAGGGCGGTGAGGGCGAGGCGGCGGTCAGCGACGAGATCGAGGAGTTCGCCGGCGCGCTGATCCCCGTGTACCCGGCTGCCGCTGCCGTCCCGACCTGGGTGATCGCCCGCTGCGTGCGTGTCGTACTGGACACGTTCACCCCACCGGAGGACCCGCTGCCGGCCACAGTGCGGGCCAGCCGCAACCTGGTCGGCCTGGGCACCGCCCTGCGGGAGATCCACCGTCCGTCCAGCAAGGAGGAGCTCTACCGGGCGCGGCGGCGGCTCAAGTGGGACGAGGCGTTCGCCGTCCAGTTGACACTGGTGCAGCGCAAACACCGGGCCGCCGACTGGCCGGCCCGCCCCCGTCCGGCGCGCGCCGGCGGCCTGCTGGACGCGTTCGACGCCCGACTGCCGTACGAGCTGACGGCCGGGCAGCGTGACGTCGGTGTGGAGATCGCTGAGGACCTGGCGGCCCCGCATCCGATGCACCGCCTCCTGCAGGGCGAGGTGGGCTCGGGCAAGACGGTGGTGGCGCTGCGGGCGATGCTCCAGGTGGTCGACGCGGGTGGGCAGGCCGCGCTGCTGGCGCCCACCGAGGTGCTGGCCGCGCAGCATCACCGCGGCATGCTGGACCTGCTCGGGCCGTTGGGCCGGGCCGGCGAGCTGGATTCCGCCGAGCACGCCACCCGTGTCGAGTTGGTGACCGGCTCGCTTGGTGCGGCGGCCCGCCGTCGGGCGCTCGGCGAGGTGGCCAGCGGCAACGCCGGCATCGTGCTGGGCACCCACGCCCTGCTGTACGAGGGGGTGGACTTCGCCGACCTGGGTCTGGTGGTGGTCGACGAGCAGCACCGCTTCGGCGTGGAGCAGCGCGACGCGTTGCGGGCCAAGGCCGCCCAGCCGCCGCACGTGCTGGTGATGACGGCCACCCCGATCCCGCGCACGGTGGCGATGACCGTCTACGGCGACCTGGAGGTGTCCACCCTCTCCCAGTTGCCCCGAGGGCGGTCGCCGATCGCCTCGCACGTGGTGCCGGCCGCCGAGAAGCCAGCCTTCCTGGACCGGGCGTGGCGCCGGCTGCGTGAGGAGGTGGCCGCCGGCCATCAGGCGTACGTGGTGTGCCCGCGGATCGGGGAGGGCCCGACGTCGGAGGATGAGGAACCGCCGCTCGACGACAACGGCCGTCGCCCGCCCCTCGCCGTGACCGAGGTGGCCCCGCTGCTTGCCGACGGGCCGTTGCACGGGCTGCGGATCGGGGTGCTGCATGGCCGCCTGCCCGCCGACGAGAAGGACGCGGTGATGCGCTCCTTCGTCGCCGGTGACCTGGACGTGCTTGTGGCGACCACTGTCATCGAGGTCGGTGTGGACGTGCCGAACGCGACGGTGATGATCGTGCTGGACGCCGACCGGTTCGGTGTCTCACAACTGCACCAGTTGCGGGGCCGGGTCGGCCGGGGCTCCGCCGCCGGGCTCTGCCTGCTGGTGAGCGAGGCGGCCGAGGGGTCGTCGGCACGGGAACGGCTGGACGCCGTCGCGTCCACAAGCGACGGGTTCAAGCTCGCCGAGCTTGACCTGGAGCAACGACGCGAAGGTGACGTGCTGGGCGCCACCCAGTCGGGGCACCGCTCGCACCTGCGGCTGCTGTCCCTGCGACGCGACGCCGACCTGATCCGCGACGCCCGCGCCGAGGCGATCACCCTGATCGAGGACGACCCGGAGTTGACCCGCAACCCGGCGCTTGCCGCGTCGGTCGCGGCCCTTGTCGACGAGGACCGCGCGGAGTATCTGGAAAAGGGCTGACCGCGTTCTGAGGCTCTGCCGCTGACCGCCCCGCCCTCGTCGCGGTCGAAATGGGATGGGTTGGATCGTCACGTCTGCCCGGGCGTCGTGCCTGCCTCACGTCGTGCCTGCCGTGCGGTGGTACCTCCGCGCGTCCTTTGCTCTGCTTCAACGGACGCAACAGGCCAGGTCCGGTATGCGGACGGCGGCCGTTGCGTGGAGGTAGGCAGAGCAAAGGACGCGCATGAGACCTGTCCTCGGTGCCGCCGCCGGTCACTGCGCTGACCGCGAGATGGAGGCGCCGAACCGCGGCTTGAGCCGCACTGCGGGCCAAGGCCGACTGCGGGCCGAGGCGGACCGTGACCGAGCCGGAAACGCCCGAGGGCGCGTCGACCGGGTGGTCGACGCGCCCTCGGGTTTCAGCGCGGTTCGGGTCAGACGGTGAAGCGGAGCCGGCGACGGCGAGCCATCACGAACAGGCCCGCACCGGCGGCCAGCAGCACGACGGCACCGCCGGCGATCATGGTGGTGTTCGCGCCGGTGAGCGGCAGGCCGCCGCCCTGACCGTCGCACTCGGCCGGCTTCTCCCACGCGATCGGCTCGGTGTCGTCGAGACCATCGGCGGCCGGAGTGACGGTGAGGCCCTCGGTCGCGGGGAACGAGACGGAGCCGGTCTCGCCCGGCTTGACGGTGAGCGTCTTCACCTCGCCCTTGTTCGGGGTCAGGGTGAGGGTGACGGTCTCACCGTCGGCGGGGTTCTCCACCGTGAAGGTGAGCTTGTCGCAGGTCGACTCGACGGTGCCCACCGGCTCGACCGGTACCGAGGGAGCCGTCGGGGTCTCCGACGGGCTCTGGGTCGGCGTCGGGGAGACAGTGGTCGCGCTGGGGCTGGGCGACGCCGGCACGCTCGGGGTGGGCGACGCGCTCACGGTCGGCGTGGCGGTCGGCGTCGGGCTGGCCGGCGGCGTGGTGGGCTGGGCCGCGCAGGTGCCGGCCGGCTTTGCCGCCACCGTCCGGTGCTCGGTCACGATCCGGTTCGGACGCACCCACCGGGCCTCGACGGTCAGCTCGATCTTCGGCTTCCGCTCGGTGAAGCGGTGGGTCTGGGTGGCGGTGAGGAAACCGTCGCCCTTCTTCGGGAGCGTCGCGCCGACGGCCAGGTTGCCGTCACGGAACTCGTTGGGCACGGTGGACGTGAGAGCCGTGACCTCGGCAGTGATGTTCTCGCTGTTGCCGACCTTCCAGGTCACAGTGGTCAGGCCGTCTGCGGCCAGGCAGTAGGTGCCGGAAGGCTCGGGGTGGTGCGCACTGGCGGGCGCGGCGAGGGCGCCGACACCGACGAGACCGATCAGCGCGCCGGCGGCGATGGCCGCGATGCGCCGCAACGGAGACTTGGGAGGGTTCACGCAGGCTCCTGGTGAGGGGGAGTACGGATCGCGTGCGGGGAGCCGGGAGGCGGGACGCCTGTGCGGGTCGTCTGCTCAACGGGGCGTCGCGACGCGGGATGCTCCCGCGCGAGGCGGGAACAGAGGGTGACTGTACTGATCAATGGTGAATCTGGGGAGTTCAGATCATTGCCGGAAGGCAACTTTACTAATTCGTGATCATTGATCGCCGGTACGTGTTCGCCCGGTCACTGCCGATCCCTGCGGCGTTGCCCCGGAGTGGAGCCGAACACGCCACGGGCGCGTCGACCGGTTGGTCGACGCGCCCGTGGGCCGAACAGGTCAGGCGGTGAAGGTCACCCGACGCCGTCGGGCGATGACGAACAACACGGCGCCCGCGATCAGCAGGGCGATCGCCCCGGCGGCGATGCCGCCCGCCGCCGCACCGGTGACCGGGAGACCCGGCTCCTCGCCGCCGCCGCCACCGCCGCCGCAGTCACCCTCCGGCGTGTAGATGGCTTCCAGTTCCAGGTCCAGATCCGGCAGGGTGACGAGCGCCGACTCGGCCTTGCTGGCCTTGAAGGTCACCTTCTCCGAGCCGCCGGCGGCCACCGTACGGGTCTCGGTCTTGTCGCCGTACGCGAAGGTGGCCTTCACCGGGAGACCACCCTCGGGGTTGGTCACGGTGAGCGCGAAGGTCTTGCAGTCGGCCTCGGTGGTGACGGCCGGCAGGGGGCAGTCCTCGGGGCGCTGCCACGAGTACGTGCCGTTCTCGACCACCTTGCCGTCGACAAGCACCTCGATCTTGCCGGCGTTGGCGGCCGGAACCACGATGCTGTTGTCGGCCTTGCCCGCCGCGACGGAGACCTTCTTGGACCAGCCGTCCGCACCCTTGATCTCGAACTCGACCGGGTACTTGCTGATCCTGCCGTCGTTGCTCAGCGAGACGGCCACCGAACCGTCGCAGTTGGACGCGAAGGTCGAGGCCGGGGTGGTGCAGCTCTTGTCGCCGCCGTTGTACCAGCCCTGCACGCCCTTGGACCGGTTGCCCGGCGCGCCCGGGGATCCGAGCTTCTTGTTGTCGTACCGCTTGCCGCCCTCGACCAGTGGGTCGATGACCTGCTCGCCGTCACCCCAGATCAGGTCGACCTGGGTGTGGCAGTCCGGGATCTCGACGTTCAGCTCGATCTCGGTCTGGGTGCCGCCGATCCAGTCGCTGTCCGGCGTGCCGTAGACGTACTGCGGGGTGGCGAACTGCGGGCGCGGCGCGAAGTACGACACCAGCGTGAACCACTGCTTGCCCTCGCCGCACAGCGGCAGGTCACCGTCGAGCTTGACGGTGGCGGTGCCCTTCGGGCCGTCGAAGGTGTGGCTGTACTTGGCCTTGCTGGCGTCGATGCACTTCGGCGCCGGCGTGCAGGACCTGTCGGCGGCAAGGTTGATGCTGCCGTTGTTGGTGGCTTCCTTGCCGTTCTTCTGCCACTTGCCGAACACCGTCAGCTTGGCGGTGGCGGTGTCGCCGGGCACCCGCTGGACGGCCTGCACGGAGCCGCGCTTCTCGATGACGTACCCCTGAAGGGGCACGGAGGTGGCGCCCCGGACGGGCACTGTCACGTCGGTCGCGGGCTCGGAGGTCACCCTCTTGAGCGTCACGGCCTTGTCGCGCTCGCTGTTCTCCACCTTCCACGTGATCACGCGCTCGCCGGTGCGCTTGTCGCAGTCGGCGGTGGCGGTGATGGTCGTGTGGTGCGCGCTGGCTGGGGCGGCCACCGCGACGACCCCGGCGAGGCCGATGAGGGCGGCTCCCAGGACGGCCAGCGGTCGCCGTAGCGACAGCTTGGGACGGATCACGGGTACTCCTGGAGTGCTGAAGCGTCAGGGGTGTGGCACGAGAGAGACAGTGGACGGTCGCTGCACGTCCAGACGGTGCGGCGCCCTCCCGATACCGTGGGCCGGTGGGTTGCCGCCGGCACCCGGCAGACCCTAGCGAGATCGCCACGAGTGATACAGGCCTCAGGATTCACTAAGGCGAATGATATGAACTTGAGATCATTGATATACGAGAAGTGATCACGTGATCGTCGCGGCGATACCTACCGTGTTGCCGACTTCGGCGGGTCGCGTAGCGTCGAGGTCATGAGCAGGAGGAGGCGATGACCCGGATCGTGGCCGGGACACTCGGTGGCCGTCGGATCGCCGCACCCCCCGGTGCGGGCACCCGACCCACCTCGGATCGGGTCCGCGAGGCGCTCTTCAGTGCCGTGCAGGCCGAGGTCGACCTCGACGGCGTGCGCTTCGCCGACCTGTACGCCGGTTCCGGCGCGGTGGGGCTGGAGGCGCTGTCCCGGGGTGCCCGGCACGTCCTGCTCGTGGAGTCCGACCCCCGGGCTGCCCGGGTGATTCGCGAGAACGTGGCGACCCTGCGGGCCGGCTCGGCCGTCCGGCTGGTCGCCGGCAAGGTGGCGACCGCACTGGCCGCCAGCCCGGACGGCGGACCGTACGACGTGGTCTTCGCCGACCCGCCGTACGCCGTGCCGGACGAGGAGATCACCGCGCTGCTGACCGCGCTTGTCGACGGTGACTGGCTGGCGCCCGACGCGCTCGTGGTGGTGGAACGGTCCAGCAGGACCAGGCAGTTCGACTGGGTGGAGGGCATCACCCCCGGGCGTAGCCGCCGTTACGGCGAGACCACGCTTTGGTACGGTCGCCGATCATGAGACGCGCGGTGTGTCCCGGCTCGTTCGACCCGGTGACAAACGGTCACCTCGACATCATCGGTCGGGCCAGTCGGCTCTTCGACGAGGTGATCGTCGGCGTGCTGGTGAACCAGTCGAAGAGTGGCCTGTTCACCGTCGAGGAGCGGATCGACATGCTCCGCGAGGTGACCTCCTCGTACGGCAACGTGCGGGTCGAGTCGTTCCGGGGGTTGCTTGTCGACTTCTGCCGGGCCCAGCAGGCGAGTGTCCTGATCAAGGGTCTGCGGGCGGTCAGCGACTTCGACTACGAGTTGCAGATGGCCCAGATGAACATCGGGCTGGCCGGGGTCGAGACGTTGTTCATGCCGACCAACCCCCTCTACTCGTTCCTCTCCTCCAGCCTCGTCAAGGACGTGGCCAAGTGGGGCGGCGACATCTCCGCCCACGTCCCCGACGCAGTGCGAGAAGCGCTACAAACTCGCCTGACCCCCCGCCCCTGACCTCGCCCCCCTAACCCCCCCACCCCACCCTCACCTCCCGCGATCTTGCAGTTGTGGTCGCGGGAATGTGTGTAGGTGCGGCAATTGTCGAGGCGGAAAGTGCAAGATCGCCGGGGTTTGGGCGGTGCCAGGGTCGCGGAGCGCGATGGGGGCGCGACGCGCCGGGTTGGGGTGGATGGGGCGTGGGTGGGGCGGGCACGACATGATTGGTGGAGCGGGGAACCGGCCGTAGCCCGCATCATGGAGGTCGGCCGACGAACGACAGGAGTGAGGTACCGGTGGACCCGCTCGATCGCATCGACGAACTGATCGCCATGGTGGAGCAGGCCCGCTCCGTCCCGATGTCGCGCAACAACTGCATGGTCGACCGGGGCGAGATGATCGCCGCTCTCGATGAGATGCGTGCCGAACTGCCCGCCGACCTGCGCCGCGCCGCCGCGCTCCTCGACGAGCGCGACAAGATCATGGAAGCGGGCAAGCGCGAGGCGGACCGGATCATCAGCGAGGGTGAGGCAGAACACGCCCGCCTGGTCTCGGTGAATGAGATCACCGTGTCGGCCGAGCACGAGGGGGCGCGGATCATCTCCGAAGCCCGGGCCGAGGCGCAGCGCCTGCGCGAGGAGGTCGACGACTACGTCGACACGGCGCTTGCCAACTTCGAGCAGTTCCTCACCCGGGCGCTCGCCTCGATAGAGCGTGGTCGCGACAAGATGCACGCGCTGCGGGAGATCGGCACCTTCGGTGGGGATGAGGCGGAACGCCCGCTACCCTTCTGAGCGGCACCTCACCAGCCGACACTCAAGGCGGGCGTCGCCCCCGGTTCGACGGTCCGGCGGTCGCCCAGGTAACCTTTTTTGTCGGCCTCTCACCGGCCGGAGTCTGACTATGCCCAAGCGCTCGCCATCGACACTCGACCCCAGGTCGCCGCTGGTCCTCGACACGAGGGACCTGCCGCGCCGCCCTGGCGCGTTGCGTGAGGTCCAGCGGGACGTGCCGGCACCGGCGGACCTCGGTGTGGAGTTGATCGGCGTGCCGGAGGGCGCAGACCTCACCCTCGATCTGAGGTTGCAGTCGGTGTCCGAAGGTGTGCTCGTCTCCGGGACCATCACCGGTCCCGTCCGGGGCGAGTGCGGGCGTTGCCTGCGCGAAATCAACAACTCGATGGCCGTGACGATCCAGGAGCTGTACGCGTACGAGAACAGCACCACGGACGCCACGACCGACGAGGACGAGGTGGGCCGGATGCAGGGCGATCTGATCGACCTGGAGCCGGCGCTGCGGGACGCGTTGGTGCTCACGCTGCCGACCAACCCGCGCTGCCGGGAGGACTGCCCAGGACTGTGCCCCGAATGTGGGGCGCACTGGGACGATCTGCCGGCCGACCACAGTCACCAGCAGATCGACCCGCGTTGGGCGGGCCTGTCGCAACTGACCCGTACAGAGGAGTAAGAACCGTGGCCGTCCCCAAGCGCAAGATGTCGCGCAGCAACACCCGGTCCCGCCGGGCGAACTGGAAGGCGACCGTGGTAGCGACCGTCGCGTGCCCGCAGTGCAAGTCCCCGAAGCTGCCGCACGCCGCCTGCTCCGTCTGCGGCACCTACAACGGCCGCCAGGTTCTCGAGGTCTGACCTGGACGCCGAGTGACGCCCCCGACCCCAGGTCGGGCGGCGCGCGCACCCTGGCATTCGCCCGGTGCCCCGGCTCCCTCCGACACCGGCCGGCCCAACCCGGCCGGTGTTCCGGCGGAGCGGGGCACCGCGCGGATCGCCGTTGACCTCCTCGGCGGGGACGACGCTCCCGCCGTCGTGGTTGACGGCGCTCTGCGTGCCATGCGCGCCGACCCGGACCTGCACCTGCTGCTCGTCGGCCCGACCGAGGTCGCCGACGAGCTGATCGCTGCCCTCGGCCCGGCCCAGCGGGCCCGGATCACCGTGCGGCCGGTCCGCGATTCCGTCGGCATGGCCGACCATCCCAGCGCCGCCCGCGCGGAGAGCACCGTCCGGGCCGTCGTCACCGCCGTCCGCGACGGCACCGCCGACGCGCTGGTCTCCGCCGGAGCCACCGGCGCCACTGTCACCGCCGCCGTGCTCGGCCTGGGTCGCTGGCCCGAGATCCGCCAACCCGCCCTGGTCGCCACGCTGCCCGCGGTAGCCGGGCCGGTAGTGCTGCTCGACGTCGGCGGCACGCTGGAGCCCCGCCCGGCCACCCTCGCCCGGCACGCCGTTCTCGGCGCCGCGTACGCCGCGGTCGCCCACTCGGTCGCCGCGCCCCGGGTCGGCCTGCTCTCGGTCGGCACCGAGGCCGGCAAGGGCGACCGGGTACGCCGCGCCACCGACCCCCTGCTCTCCGTCGAGCCGCTGCCCGGCGGCGCGCACTACGTCGGCCTGGTCGAGGGGTACGACGTGACGCTCGGCGCGCGCGCCGATGTGGTGGTCACCGACGGCTTCACCGGTAACGTGCTGCTCAAGGCGATCGAGGGCGCGTACGCGATGGCCGGCGGCCCGCCCGTCGGCGGCGGCGCACCCCGTGCCGCCGCTCTGCTGGGCGTCGCCGGAACGGTGGTCGTCTGCCACGGCTCCGCCGGCGCCGACGACGTCGCCTCCGGCATCGCCCTCGCCGCTCACCTGTGGCGGAGACGCGCCATCGACCTGGTTTCCGCGTTGCTCGACGGCGACGCCGTGGCCGACCGCTCAGACCGCTCCACCGACACCGAGGTACGTACATCATGAGCAACGACAAGCGGCGGCGGGCGTCCGTCGGTCACCTGGAAGCCGCGTTCGGCGTCAGCATCGAGCCGGACCTGCTGGAACGGGCGCTGACCCACCGCTCGTACGCGTACGAGAACGGTGGCCTGCCGACAAACGAACGGCTGGAGTTCCTCGGCGACTCGGTGCTCGGCGTCGTGATCACCACGGCGCTGTTCCACAACCATCCCGATCTGCCCGAGGGCCAGTTGGCCAAGCTGCGGGCCAGCGTGGTCAACATGCGGGCGCTCGCCGACGTGGCGCGTGGTCTGGGGCCGGACGGCCTCGGCGCGTACCTGCTGCTCGGCAAGGGTGAGGAGACCACCGGTGGGCGGGACAAGGCGAGCATCCTCGCCGACACGCTTGAGGCGCTGCTCGGCGCGATCTACCTCCAGTACGGGCTGGACACCGCCGGGATCGTGATCCACAGGCTCTTCGACCCGCTGATGGCCGAGTCGGCTGGCCGGGGTGCCGCCCTGGACTGGAAGACCAGCCTCCAGGAGTTGACCGCGGCGTTGGGGCTCGGCGTTCCGGAGTACCGGATCGAGGGCACCGGCCCGGACCACCTGAAGACGTTCACCGCCTGGGTCGTGGTGGCCGGCAACCGCTACGGCGGCGCCGAGGGACGCAGCAAGAAGGAGGCCGAGCAGCGGGCCGCCGAGGCGGCCTGGCGGACGCTCGCCGAGCAGAACGGCCCCGACGACGAAGGCCAGACCAGCCAGAGCGGCCAGAACGGGCGGGCCAGCACCGACCACCGGGACCAGCCGGGCGACGGCAGTGACCTGACCGACGGGGACGAGTCGTTCGGGCCGTTGGAGCGCGCCGAGCGGGCAGCCCAGAGCGAGCAGGCCGACCACCTGGCGCAGTCCATGCCGGCCGGGGGTGCCGACGGCCACGAGACTGGTGTACGCCGTGCCTGAGCTGCCCGAGGTCGAGACCGTACGGCAGGGGCTCGCCCAGTGGGTGATCGGTCGGCGGATCGCCTCGGTCGAGGTCCGACACCCGCGCGCCGTCCGGCGGCACGTCCCGGGTGGGGCGCACTTCGCCGACGTGCTCGCCGACCGGACCGTGCTGGACGTCCGCCGCCGCGGCAAGTACCTGTGGCTTCCGCTGGACAGCGGCGACGCGGTGATCGGGCACCTCGGCATGTCCGGGCAGTTGCTGCTCCAGCAGCCCGGCACTCCGGACGAGACCCACCTGCGGGTCCGGTTCCGGTTCGCCGACGACGGGCCGGAGCTGCGCTTCGTCGACCAGCGCACGTTCGGTGGGCTCTCGGTGAGTGAAGGTGGCGCCGAGCTGCCCGCGGAGATCGCGCACATCGCCCGCGACCCGATGGACCCGGAGTTCTCCGACACGGAGTTCGTCGCCTCGCTGCGCCGCCGACGGACCGAGGTGAAGCGCGCCCTGCTCGACCAGACGCTGATCTCCGGGGTGGGCAACATCTACGCCGACGAGGCGCTCTGGCGTGCCCGACTGCACGGCGTCCGCCCCACCGACGCGCTGACCGGGCCGGCCGCGCAGCGCCTGCTCGGGCACGTCCGTGACGTGCTGGGTGAGGCGATCAAGGAGGGCGGCACCAGCTTCGACGCCCTCTACGTCAACGTCAACGGCGAGAGCGGTTACTTCGACAGGGAGCTGAACGTGTACGGCCGTGAGGGCGAGCCGTGCCGGCGGTGTGGCACGCCCATCCGCCGTGAGGCGTTCATGAACCGCTCCTCGTACAGCTGCCCGCGTTGTCAGCCCCGGCCCAGGGGCTCCCTTCGGGGATGACCCGGAGCGGCATCCGGGTCGGCGTCGGCGGGTCGCGCCCGGCACCCCGGATCGTCCCCGGAATCGGTGACCGGGTCGGGGGTTGACACCGGCCCGGTGGCCCGCCACCCATGGTGGACGGACTCCGGGGCAGGCCCGGCCGATCCCCGATGTGATGGTCTCGTCCCGTCTCTAGCGTCAGCACCGTTGACAGGGGGCTGACGTGACAGGGGGACCTGAGATGGGCGCAAGACCGGTGACGGTGCGGATGGCGCGGTGGAGCGCCGAGCATCCGTGGCGGGCGATCGCGCTGTGGGCCGTGTTCGTGGCGGTGTGTTTCGTGGGTGGCAACGCCGTCGGCCTCAACGAGGCGACAAACAACGACCAGGCGATCGGCGAGGCGGGGCGGGCCGGCGTGATCGTCGACTCCGGAGCCTTCGACGACCCGGCCGTGGAGAACGTACTGATCACCGCCCGGGACGGGTCCCTGGACCTGGTGGCGGCGAAGACGGCGGCCGACGACGCGGCGGCCCGGCTGCGTACCGTCCCCGGGGTCGCAGGCGTCGGCCAACCGGTCACCGCGCGGGACGCGTCGGCGGTGTTGCTGCCGATCACCATGTCCGGTGATCCGGGTACCGCGTCGGACCGGGTGCAGCCGCTGCGCGACGCGACAGCGACAGTGCAGGGCGCGCATCCGGGGCTCCGCGTCGAGCAGGTCGGCGGCCCGTCGATCAACCAGGCCCTCGACGACACCCTGGGCAAGGACTTCAAGCGCGCCGAGCTGCTCAGCCTGCCGGTCACACTGGCCATCCTGATCATCGCGTTCGGCGCGTTGATCGCCGCCAGCGTGCCGGTGCTGTTGGCGCTCTCCTCGGTCGCCGCCGCGATGGGTCTCTCCACCCTCGCCTCGCACCTGGTGCCCGCCACCGACACCACCGCGCCGGTGATCCTGCTGATCGGCATGGCTGTCGGTGTCGACTACTCGCTGTTCTACATCCGCCGGGAACGCGAGGAGCGGGCCAAGGGCCGCTCCGGCCTGGACGCTGTCGAGATCGCCGCGGAGACCTCCGGGCACGCCGTTGTGGTCTCCGGCTTCGCGGTGATCATCTCGATGGCCGGGCTGCTGCTCGCCGGCGACGTGGTCTTCTCGTCCCTGGCCGTCGGCTCGATCCTTGTGGTCGCCGTCGCGGTGACCGGCTCGCTGACCGTACTGCCGGCCCTGCTGGCCAGGCTCGGCCGCTGGGTCGACCGGCCCCGGGTGCCGCTGCTCTGGCGCCTGACCGCGCCGCGCGCCGACCGCAACGGCGCACCCCGCGCACCTCGACTCTGGCCGGCGGTGCTCCGGCCCGCCCTGCGTGCTCCGGTCGCGACCCTTGTCATCTCGGTCGGTCTGCTGCTCGCGCTTGCCGCACCCGCGCTCGGCATGAAGCTGAAGTTCCCCGGCATGGAGGACCTGCCGCGCACCACGCCGGCGATGCAGGCGTACGACAGACTCACCGCGGCCTTCCCGAGCACCGGCACCAACCATGTGGTGGCGGTACGCGCGCCTGCCGAGCAGGCCGACCGGGTCCACGCCGCGCTCGCCGGCCTCGCCGGCCGTGCCGCCGGTGACCCGCTGTTCGCTCCCGCCGAGGCGGACGGCCCGAAGATCGAGGTGTCGGCCGACCGGCGGGTGTCGGTGCTGGACGTCGCCACCCCGTACGCCAGCAGGGACGACCGGTCGGTGCAGTCGTTGGAGAAGCTGCGCGACGACCTTGTCCCGGCCGAGCTGCGGGGCATCCCCGGGATTGAGTACGCGGTGGGCGGGAGCGTTGCCGACAGCGAGGACTACGCGCAGCACATCAAGAGCAAGCTGCCGCTGGTGATCGGGTTCGTGCTGGTGCTCACCTTCCTCGTCATGGTGTTCACCTTCCGGTCGGTGGTGGTGGCGGCAAGCTCGATCCTGCTGAACCTGCTCTCCGCCGGCGCCGCGTACGGGCTCGTCGTGCTGGTGTTCCAGGGTGAGTGGGCCGAAGGGCTGCTCGGTTTCACCTCGATGGGCGCGATCGTGTCCTGGCTGCCGCTGTTCCTCTTCGTGGTGCTCTTCGGACTCTCGATGGACTACCACGTGTTCGTGGTCAGCCGGATTCGTGAAGGAGTCCTGGCGGGGATGTCCACCAGGGACGCCGTCTCGTACGGCATCACCTCGTCGGCGGGGGTGGTGACAAGCGCGGCGATCGTGATGGTCGGCGTGTTCTCGATCTTCGCCACGTTGAGCACCATCGACATGAAGCAACTCGGTATCGGCCTGGCGGCGGCGATCCTTCTGGACGCCACGATCATCCGGGCCGTGGTGCTGCCGGCGCTGATGACCATGCTCGGCGACGCCAACTGGTGGGCGCCGCGCTTCCTGCGCCCGCGTCCGAAGCCGGCCCCCGCCGACGCCGATCCGCCGGCAGCCGCGCCGGAGCTGGTGGCGGTGCCCTGACCCAGGCGCGAGTTAGGCCGGGCCACGACTGTGGCCCGGCCGACCGTGTCAGGGCAGCGCGCACGCCTCCCGCCAGGCGTCCAACGCCCGTTCCTTGCGTATCGACGCGAAGCCGTAGCCGACAGTGGTGACGCAGAAGTCGTCGGTCGAGCCCGTGTATTCGACGTGGAAGACAGGCTTGCCCGCATCGGCGAACGGCAGCAGCTTGGCGCACTGGTCCAGCCGTACGCACTCCTCGTTCACCGCAAAATCGAAGTCGGGGGCCAGCGCCGCGAGCTGCGGCACGGCGTTGACCAGCCCGGGTGAGAGGTCAAGCGACCGGGCCAGCTGCGCCAGCCGACGGTTGAACAGCAGCTGGTCGTCGAAGCCGAGGGGAAAGCCGGTGCGGTGCTCGTACCCGTCGGCGTCGGCGAACGCCACAGCGCCGAAGCCCTTGCCCCGGCAGAGCCGGAACCGGTCGGCCAGCACCGGCTCCAGAGCGTCCCATCCCCGTACGTCCAGCCACCGGCTGCCGGGTCGGCGTGCGGCCGAGCCCTGCACGGTGGCGGGAAACCGGCTGGCGTCCGGGTCGGTCGAGCGCACCGAGCCGACGTACACCTGGCAGATCAGCCGGCGGTCGCGCGAGCGCAGCTCGGCGGTCTGCGCGGCGGTGGTGGCCACCGGGTCGAGCAGGAAGACGTCCGCGTCCACTGTCGGGTCGAGCGGGCCGCTGAGCTGCCACTGCCACTGCCAGTGGCGGGCCTGCCCGGCCGGCCACGGGGTGGGCGCGCCGGGCGGGGTCAGCTCGGCCCGGCACCCGTACACCGGTAGCACCAGGACGAGCGCGACGCCTGCCGACACGATCCGACGCAGCGGGCGTACGGCGGTTCGTCGCCGCGGCCGGATCCGCATCGGCAGCTCCCGGGTCCTGGGCGGCCCGTCGCCGCCGGCCGGTACGCCGCCCCGCGCTCCGGCCCGACGTACCTCACCGGGTCAAACGAGCGCGGGGGCGCGGACGACGCGCGGTCAGCGCGGCGCCGCGAAGACCTGCGTCCAGTACGGGCCGTTGCTACTGGCGATGCCGACGCCGATCTCGGTGAACGCGCAGTTCAGGATGTTCTTCCGGTGGCCGGTGCTGTTCATCCAGGCGCTCATCACGCTGGCCGGCGTCTGCTGGTTCCAGGCCACGTTCTCGCCGTAGGTGCGCCAGGCGTAGCCGACCCGGTCGAGCCGGACGCCGGGGTTGCTGCCGTCGCTGCCGGTGTGCGACATGTTCTTGTGGTCGGCCTGGTCCTGGCTGTGCCGCTGCGCGGCGGTCATCAGCTTGTCGTCGATGCTCAGCGCCTTGCAGCCGGCCTTGGCCCGCTCGGCGTTCACCAGGTCCACCACCTCGCGAGCCTGGGCGCTCACCGTGCCAGCGGTGCCGCCGGAGCCGCCGGAGCTGCTCGGCGCGGTGCTGCGGGGTGCGGTACGCCGTGACGCGGCGGTGGAGCGCGACGGCGCCGGGGTGGGCTTGACGACCTTGCTCGGCGTCGGGGTCGGCTGTGCCGTGCTGGGCGTGGCGGTGGGGGAGGGTGCGATCAAGGTGTCGCCGGCCGGTTGCTCGGCTTGCTCGGCGGGCGCGGCGGCGGCGGTGTCGTCGACAGCGGTCGGCTCAACTGTCGACCGGTCCCCGCCGGGCAGGGCGAGTGCGCCCACACCGAAGCTCACCACGAGCGTGGCGGCCGCGGCGGCGCCGCCGATCAGCAGGGGGCGACGCCAGCGCCGCGGCGAGCGGTGTCGGCCCTCGCCGGGCCGGCCCTCGTCGCCGGTGCCGGCCCGCCAAGCGCCGCTGGTCTCCGCGTCAATGGGCATGGCGCTGGTCGGTGCCGCCCAGCCGCCAGTGGCCTCCGCGTCGGTGGGCTCATCCATGGGTGCCGGCTGCCACCGGGAGGTGGGCTCCGTGTGGTGCCACCCGTCGCCGGGTTGGTCGGGGTCGTCGCCGAACAGGTAGGCCGAACGGGGCTCCGGTCGATCTCTCAGCCAGTCCGGCTCGTCGGTCGGCCGCTCGGCGCGCCGGGGTGCGCCGTTCGGGTCCATCGGGTCGGTCCAGCCGTGCACGCCATGCCTCCACGGGGTCGGTTGTTGGCCGGGGTGACGCTACGACTCGCCCACGAGCTGCGGCAACGTGGCTAAGGAAGAGTTAAGGGGAAGTGGGACGCCGAGGGGCGGACTTCCGGGAATCCGGGCGTACAGTAAAGGTGTCCGGACAGAGCGTGTCCGTGCCTTGTGGCAGCCCCCCGACAAGTGGACAGGTCGACGTGGAGATGATCTACGGCCTGCGAGAACTTGACGAACGAGGGGTTAGCGGCTCAATATATAGGTGTCGCCAGTCGCGCCCGGTCATGCCCAGATACACCTGGAATGGCAGCCGCGTACAAATGGGCGCGCGTTGGCCGGCCTTTCCGGCAGCGCATATCAAGGAGTCAGCATGGCGAAGGCCCTCTACGGCCACGTAGGTGCAGCGCCCGACCGGCGTCTGCTCGACGAGGTCACCCGACTGCGTGCCAGGGTTCAGGCACTGGAGTTCGAGATCACGCGTCTGCGTGCCGACAATGATCGGCTCGCGGCGGCAGCGGCGGAAGCGGATGATCTGCTTCGTCTCGCCGAGCCGGCGCTGACCTGATCTCCGGGTCGGAAAACTGAATCGCACCACCGCAAAAATGCGCGCCGACACCTCCGTGCCGGCGCGCAACGCTGTCCGGCTCCTTTTCCTCGGCCGATGATTCGTGATCTTGTATTCGGTGCCGCGCCACCCACCCGGACGGTTTCCGGAAATACGCGTACCAGCAGGCTGATCATGAATGCGCTTTGTCTTTCCGGTCACAGCCGCAGAGGCGGTCCGGCCGACTGCCGGCACGACCCGGGGCGGGTCGCGTGCCCGACGGCTCCCGCCACCGGGTTAGTCTGCGGGTTCACCCAGGTCCCCGCAGCCGGCGACGGTACGGCGGCCACCGGACGAGGATCGAGAAGGTGTATCTCAAGAGTCTGACGGTGCGGGGCTTCAAGTCCTTCGCCTCCGCCACGACGTTGAAGCTGGAGCCCGGAATCACCTGCGTGGTGGGCCCGAACGGCTCCGGCAAGTCCAACGTCGTCGACGCCATCGCCTGGGTGCTCGGCGAGCAGGGCGCCAAGGCGCTGCGCGGCGGCAAGATGGAGGACGTGATCTTCGCCGGCACCGCCGGTCGCGCGCCGCTGGGCCGCGCCGAGGTCACCCTCACCATCGACAACACCGACGGCGCGTTGCCCATCGAGTACACCGAGGTCTCGATCACCCGCCGGATGTTCCGCTCCGGCGAGAGCGAGTACGAGATCAACGGCAACTCCTGCCGGCTGCTCGACATCCAGGAGCTGCTGTCGGACTCCGGTATCGGCCGGGAGATGCACATCATCGTCGGTCAGGGCCGGCTCGACGGCATGCTGCACGCCAAGCCGGAGGACCGCCGCGCGTTCATCGAGGAGGCGGCAGGCGTCCTCAAGCACCGCAAGCGCAAGGAAAAGGCGCTGCGCAAGCTCGACGCCATGCAGGTGAACCTCAACCGCCTGACCGACCTCACCGCCGAGCTGCGCCGCCAGCTCAAGCCGCTGGGCCGCCAGGCGGAGGTGGCCCGCCGAGCCGCCGCCATCCAGGCCAACCTGCGCGACGCCCGGCTCCGGCTGCTCGCCGACGACCTCGCCACCCTGCGGACCACCCTCGACCGGGAGATCGCCGACGAGACCGCGCTACGGGAGCGGCGCGAGCAGATCGAGGGCGAGCACACCGAGGTGCAGGGCCGGCTCGGCGAGTTGGAGGCCGCGCTGGCCGAGGACGCTCCGCTGCTCGCCGCCGCCCAGGACACCTGGTACAAGCTGTCCGCCCTCCAGGAACGCTTCCGCTCGATCGAACAGCTGGCCCGGGAGCGGCTGCGGCACCTCAGCGCCACCGGCGACGACGAGCGCCCGGGCCGCGACCCCGACCAGCTGGAGGCCGAGTCGGAGCGGGTCCGCGAGCAGGAGGAGGAGCTGCGCGCGGCACTGACCGACGACCAGGTCCGGCTGGCCGAGGCCGTCGAGCACCGTCAGGAGCTGGAACGGCAGCTCGCCGCCGCCGAGCGGGAGCTTGTCGTCGCCGCCAAGGCCATCGCCGACCGGCGCGAGGGCATGGCCCGGCTCACCGGCCAGGTCAACTCGGCCCGCGCCCGCACCACGAGCGCCGGTGAGGAGATCGAACGGCTCGCCGTGGCGCACGCCGACGCGCTGGGCCGCGCCGAGCAGGCACAGGCCGACCTGGACGCGGTGGCCGCGCAGTCCACCGAGGCGGACCGGGACAACGCCGACCTGGACGCCCGGCACGCCGAGGCCGTCGCCGTGCAGGAGCGGGCGCAGGCCACCGTACGGTCGCTCGCCGACGCCGAGCGGGCCGCCGAGAAGGACGCCGCCACCTGGAAGGCCCGGGAGGAGGCGCTGGCACTCGGTCTGCGGCGCAAGGACGGCGCCGGCGCGCTGCTGGCCCGTGCCGGGGACGTGCCGGGCCTGCTCGGCAGCCTCGCCGGGCTGCTCACCGTCGCGCCGGGGCACGAGGCGGCGCTTGCCGCCGCGCTCGGCGGGCTCGCCGACGCGGTAGCCATCAGCGGCGTGGACGAGGCCGTCGAGGCGATGCGCCTGCTGAAGATCTCCGACGCCGGCCGGGCGGGCCTGCTCGTCGGCAGTCCGGCGGGGCCCGGCATGACCGGCTCCGCCGACGCGCTGCGCCCGAAGCTGCCCGACGGTGCCCGCTGGGCACCCGACCTCGTCGAGTGCGGCGCCGAGCTGCGCCCCGCCGTGCACCGGGCGCTGCGCGACGTGGCGCTCGTCGACGACCTCGCCGCCGCTGCCGAGCTGGTCGCCGGCAACCCCGAGCTGCGTGCGGTCACCCCCGACGGCGATGTGGTCGGGGCGTACGCGGCGGCCGGTGGGTCGGCCAAGGCGCCCAGCTACATCGAGGTGCAGGCGGCCGTCGAGGAGGCGCGTACCAACCGGCTCGCCGCCGAACGCTCCGGCGCCGAGCTGCGCGAGCAGCTCGTCGAGGCGCGCGCCGAGGTGACCGCCGCCAAGGAGGCAGTGCAGCACGCCGCCGCCGAGAAGCGCGAGGCGGAGAGCCACCGCAACGCCGCCGCCCGCCGGCTGGCCGAGCTGGGTGCGGCGGCGCGCTCGGCGAAGGCGGAGACCGACCGGCTCGGTGAATCCCGGGCGCGCGCCGAGGCGGCCCGACAGCGGGACCTTGCCGCGCTCGCCGAGCTGGAGGAGCGGCTGCGCCTGGCCGAGGAGACCCCTGTCGACGCCGAACCCTCCACCGAGGAACGGGACCAACTCGCCGCCATGGTGCCGCAGGCCCGGCAGAACGAGATGGAGGTCCGGCTCGCGGTGCGTACCGCCGAGGAGCGGGTCTCCTCGATCGCCGGCCGGGCCGACTCGCTGGCCCGGCAGGCCACCGCGGAGCGCGCCGCCCGGGAGCGCGCCGCAGCCCGGCGGGCCGCGCGCACCCGGGGCGCGGGCATCGCCCGGGCCGTCGCGGCTGGCGCCCGGGAGGCGCTCACCCGGCTCACCACCTCGATCGCGACGGCCGAGGAGCACCGCGACGAGGTGGCCCGGGAACGGGCCGCCCGCGAGGCGGAACTCCAGGAGGTACGCGGGGCAGCCAAGCGACTGGCCGCGGAACTGGAGCGGCTGACCAGCCAGGTGCACCGCGACGAGGTGGCCCGCGCCGAGCAGCGACTGCGCATCGAGCAGTTGGAGGCGAAGGCGGCCGAGGACTTCGGGCTGGACGTGGAGACCCTCGTCGCCGAGTACGGGCCGAACCAGCCCGTCCCACCGACCCCTGTCGACGTCGCGACAGCCGAACGCGACGGCCTGCCGGTGCCCGAGCCGGTCCGCTACGAGCGGCCCGTGCAGGAGAAGCGGGCCGCCAAGGCGGAGCGGGAGCTGGCCCTGCTGGGCAAGGTCAACCCGCTGGCCCTGGAGGAGTTCGCCGCGCTGGAGGAGCGCTTCAAGTTCCTCTCCGAGCAGTTGGAGGACCTCAAGGCCACCCGGCGGGACCTGCTCACGGTGGTCAAGGACGTGGACGAGCGGATCCTTGAGGTCTTCGCCAGCGCGTTCGCCGACACGGCGCGGGAGTTCGAGCAGGTGTTCACGGTGCTCTTCCCCGGCGGCGAGGGCCGGTTGATCCTCACCGACCCGGACGATCTGCTCACTACGGGTGTCGAGGTGGAGGCCCGCCCGCCGGGCAAGAAGATCAAGCGGTTGTCGCTGCTCTCCGGTGGCGAGCGGTCGCTGACCGCGGTGGCCATGCTGGTGGCGATCTTCCGCGCCCGGCCCAGCCCGTTCTACATCATGGACGAGGTCGAGGCGGCCCTGGACGACGTCAACCTGGGCCGGTTGATCACCTTGCTGGCACAGTTGCGGGAGAAGAGCCAGCTCATCGTCATCACCCACCAGAAGCGGACGATGGAGATCGCCGACGCGCTCTACGGCGTGACGATGCGCAGCGGGGTCACCCAGGTGATCAGTCAACGGCTCAACAGGGCCGATGAGGACGACCAGCGGCACAGCCGCGGCGAGGAGAACGGGTAGTGGCTCGGGAACGCGCGACGGCGCTCCTGCTGGATCTGGATGGCGTCCTGCGGCGGTGGGATCCGGCGGTCGCCGCCGAGGTGGAGCGAGAGTACGGCCTGGCCGACGGTGTGCTCAGCGAGATCGCGATGCAGTGGGGTCGGCTCCGGCCGGTGCTCACCGGGCAGGTCAGCCACGCCGACTGGATGAGCAGCGTGGCCGACGCGCTCGTCGAGCCGGCCGGTGGCCCGGACCGGGCTCGGGCGGCGGTGGAGCAGTGGCAGCGCTACCGGGGCGAGGTGGACACCGAGGTGCTCGACTTCGTCCGGGAGGTGCGCGCCGCGGGGATCCGGGTCGGTCTGGCCACCAACGCCACAGACCTGCTCGACGCCGACCTCGCCGCGCTCGACCTCGCCGACGAGGTGGACGTGGTGGTCAACTCCTCGACCCTCGGTGTGCACAAACCCGCGCCGGAGTATTTCCAGGCGGCGTGCGTGGCGGTCCGGACCCCGCCGGCCCGGGTCCTGTTCGTCGACGACGAGGACTGGGCGATCCGGGGCGCCCGCGCGGCCGGGCTGTCGGCGCACCGCTGGGGCGGGCACGCGGATCTGCGCTACCTGCGGGCGGCCCTGGACTACTGAGCCTGCCGTCAGTCGCCGGTGACGCCGTCGATCCGCTCGCGGATCAGGTCGGCGTGCCCGTTGTGCCGGGCGTACTCCTCGATCATGTGCACGTAGACCCAGCGCAGGCTGAAGGTGCGGTCTCCGTCGCTGCGGGTCAGCGTGAACGTCTCGTCCAGGGATCGTCCCGCGGTCGCGGCCCGGGCGGCCTCGACCTCGGCCCGGAAGGTGGCGAAGGCCGCCTCCGGGTCGGCGTCGGCGGCGGCGTGGAAGTCGGCGTCGTTGTCGGTGTCGTAGTCGAACAGGTCGGGTAGGACCTCGCCCGCGAAGCGCTGGCGGAACCAGGACCGCTCCACGTCGGTCATGTGCAGGACCAGCCCGAGCAGGCTCAGGCCGGACGGCTCGACGCTCGCCGTGCGCAACTGCTCGGCGGTCAGCCCGGCGCACTTCTGCAGCAGGGTCTCGCGGTGATAGTCGAGCCAACCTTCGAGCATGGTGCGCTCGTCAGCGACGAGCGGCTCATGTGTGCGGTCGATCTCGGGTGCTCTCCATGTCATCCGGACATCCTGTGGTCCGGGTACGACAAAAGCGACGGCTTTTCAGGGCACCACGACGACCGGCCAGCGCCCGGTGCGGACGAGGCGGGTCGCGACCGAGCCGACAAGCCGGTGACCGGCCTGCTCGGACGCGCCCACCACGACCATGTCGGCCTGGCACTCGTCGGCCGCCGCGCACAGCTCGGCGTAGGCGTCGCCGCGCCGGCACAGGAAGGTCACCGGCAGCTTCCACTCGTCGGCTCCGCGCCGGCATTCGCGACGCAGTTCGTCGGCCAGCTCGTCGTGGGTGCGCTGGACCGCGGCGGCGTCCATCCCGGGCACGAGGGCGGTCAGCCCGCTCGACGAGCTGACGAAGACCACCACGAGGGCGGCGCCCTGCCGGCGGGCGAGACCGGCGGCGTAGGCGCCAGCCCGCTCGGAGGTGCGGGTGCCGTCCACGCCGACCAGGACGACCCGGGGGCCGTCGGTGCCCCGCTCGAACGGCAGCGGACGGGTCCGGGGGCCGAATTCCTCGCGGTCCGGTGCTCCGACGCTCATGCTGCTGCCTCCACGGCCGGCTCCCGCTCGACGTCGCCTGTCGTCGGTGCGCTGTTGTGCTGCCGCAGCGGCACCTCCTTGATGAAGATCACCGCGATCAGCGCGATAAGCGCGAAGGGGGCGGCGGCCAGGAAGATGTCGCCGGCTCCGTGGCCGTACGCGCTCTCCACCACGAGCCGGATCGGGCCGGGCAGGGTGTGCACGTCGGGCAGGCTCCCGCCGCTGCCGGAACTGGACGCGGGGATGCCGAGCTGCGACAGGCCGGCTGCCGTGTAGTCCTTGACCTTGTGGGCGAGCACCGCGCCGAGCGCGGAGACGCCGATCGCGCCGCCGAGGCTGCGGAAGAACGCCACCACCGAGCTGGCCGCGCCGAGTTCGCGTGGGTCGACTGTGTTCTGCACGGCGAGGACCAGGTTCTGCATGGTCATGCCCAGGCCGATGCCGATCAACGCCATGTAGACCGAGAGCAGGGTGAAGCTGGTGTCGGCCCGCAGCGTGCCCATCAGCGCGAATCCGGCGGTGAGCAGTGCCGTGCCGAGCACCAGGAACCGCTTCCAGCGTCCGGTGCGGGTGATGATCCGACCGCTCAGCGTCGAGGAGACAAGCAGGCCGAGGATCATGGGCAGCGTCATGAGGCCGGACATGGTCGGGCTCTGGCCGCGGCTGATCTGGAAGTACTGGCCGAGGAAGACCGAGGCGCCGAACATGCCCACGCCGACGGCGATGCTGGCGACGACGGCCAGGACGATGGTGCGGTTGCGGAACAGCCGTGGCGGGATCATCGGCTCGGCGGCCCGGGTCTCCACCCGGATCGCCAGCGCGGCGAGCACCAGGGCGCCGAGCACCATGACGACGCTCTGCCCGGAGGCCCAGGCGAACTGGTTGCCGGCGAGCGAGACCCAGACCAGCAGCACCGAGACGGCCGCCGTGATGAGCGTGGCGCCCCACCAGTCGATCTGGGCCTTGCGCTTGACCACAGGCAGGCGCAGCGTCTTCTGGAGGACGACGAGCGCGGCGATGGCGAACGGCACGCCGACGTAGAAGCACCAGCGCCAGCCGAGCCACGAGGTGTCGACGATCACGCCACCGATGAGCGGGCCGCCGATGGTGCCGACCGCCATCACCGCACCGAGGTAGCCGCTGTAGCGGCCACGCTCACGCGGCGCGATCATGGTGGCCATGATCACCTGGGCCAGGGCCGTGAGGCCGCCGGCGCCGATGCCCTGCAACACCCGGCACGCGATCAGTTCGCCGGTGCCCTGCGCCGCTCCGGCGAGCACCGAGCCGAGGACGTAGATCACCAGCGACAACTGGACGAGTGTCTTCTTGCTGACCAGATCGGCCAGTTTGCCCCAGATGGGGGTTGTTGCGGTGGTTGCCAGCAGGGCGGAGGTGACCACCCAGGTGTACGCGGACTGGCCGCCGCGTAGTTCGGTGATGATCCGCGGCAGCGCGTTCGACACCACCGTCGAGGAGAGAATCGCGACGAACATGCCCAGCAGCAGGCCGGAGAGAGCCTCCAGGATCTGCCGGTGGGTCATGTCGACGACGCCGGGCGCCCGGGTTGGCGCTGTCGCCTGGCTCATCGTTGTTGCCTCCATGCGGTGTGGGGGGTCACCGGGGCTCGCCCGCCTCGGAGGGTTGCCTGAAGCAACCGGGTGCTTTGGTTGCCTCAAGCAACAACTTGGCGGACGTGGGCGTCATTCCCCGCCGCGCGGGTCATTTCCAGGAGTCGTTGAACCTGCCGAGCAGGCGGGCGAACTCCTCGACGTCCCGGGCCGGCCAGTCGTCAAGGGTGCGCAGGAACTCGCCCACGCGGGCCGCCCGGGCGGCGTCGAACCGGCGCCGACCCTCCTCGGTGAACCTGATCTGCGCGGCCCGCCGATCACTCGGGTCGGGGTCGCGGTGGACCAGACCCAGCGCCTCCAGCCCGTTGATCTGCCGACTCAGCGTGCCCTTTCCCACGCCGAGTCGCGCCGCCAGCTCGGTCAACCGGATCGACCCACTGCGCCGCAGCCAGAGCAGCAGCCCGTACGTGTTCGGTTCGAGGTTCGGGTGCACCTCCCGGGCGATCTCCCAGGAGACTGCCCGACCTCGACGCAGCAGGGCTGTCAACTCGTGCTCGACTGCCCGGATCGGCTCCGGAAGGTGCTCGTCCACGGGCTAGAGACTACGGCGGGGCCGGATCAGCGGTCGCCGGAGAGCCGCCGGTTCATCACCCGACGTAGGTGCCCCTCGCCCGTGGTGCCCTCGATGACGACGTCGGCCCGGCGACCCTGATGGGTCAGGGTGCCGACGGCGTTACCGAAGTACGGACCGGCCAGCTTGCGCCAGCGCACCCCCGGGCGACGGACGCCAGCCGAGCGGGCCAGCGCCCGTGTCGCCCCCGCCGGGCCGGACGACCAGCCCAGCCGCATCAACGGGCGGATCCCGGCGGGCACCTGGTTGTGGATGGGCGAGCAGGTGAGCTGGTGCACCGGAGTGATCACCGATGGGTCGGCGAACCGCGCCCGAGCCACGTACGAGTGGTGCACGTCCCCGGAGAGCACGCTTATCGACGCCGGTGGGGCGTACGCCGGGCCGGCACCGACCCGTGCCCCGGACTGCCTCGGCGTGCCGGTGCCGATCCGGGCGAACGTCTCCGCGAGCGCCTCGAAGGAGCGCCGGAAAGCAGCCCAGTGCTCCAGGTCGAGCGCCCGGCGCAGCTTCTCCGCCCCGCGTGCCACCCAGGGGCGGCGCGAGTCGGCGAGCTTCTCGTTCCACGACTCGATGTGGTGGATGCCCTGCGGCAGCAGCCACGGCAGCGAACTGCCGACCACCAGGTGGTCGTAGACGCCGTGCGCCTGGTCGAGGAACCACGACCACTCACCGGGCGGCAGCATCGCCCGGTTGCCCGGCTCGAGCACCCGGCTGCACCTGTTGTCCAGCATGACCAGCCGGGTCCGGCCCAGGTCGAGCGCGTAGCTCCACTGGTACTGCACAGCGCGCCAGCGCTCGGTGTCGTGCGCCACGTCGGATTCCTTGTCGACCCGGGCACCGAACTCGCGGAGCACGCCAGTGGCGTCCTCGGCGGCCGACACCTTGGCGAAGACCGGGTCGGCGGCGATCTCGTCGGGGGAGAGGTTGCCCAGGTGCTGGTAGACCCAGTAGGAGGCGAGCCCACTGCCGATCCGCTCGGCCCACCACGGTTGCTCGCGCACCTCCGCCCGCCACGACGCGGACGTGTTCCAGTCGTCGATGATCTCGTGATCGTCGAAGATCATCACGCTCGGCACGGTGGACAGCAGCCAGCGGATCTCCGGATCGCGCCAGGACTCCAGATAGAGCTTCGTGTACTCGTCGAAGCTCACCACCTGGTCCGCCGGAGCGCCCTTCGGACGACGCCGGCGGCGACGCAGCAGCCGGCGCACAGTCGGCGAGGTCACATCGGCGTAGACCTGGTCGCCGAGCAGCACCAGCAGGTCCGGCAGCGCGTTCGACTCCGGGTCGGCCATCAAACGCCGGGCGTACGCGTCGAGCGCGTCCGGCGGCAGCTTGCGGGTGGTGGAGTGCTGGGTGGTCTCCCGACACGAGCCGAAGATCAGATTGACCGGCTGATCCCTGTCGTCGGCGGCCCGGGTGCGGATCACGCTCGGCGGGAAGCCGCTGCTCGGCACCGGCCAGACCACCTCGCCGTCGACAAGCACCTCGTACGTCGTCGTGCTGTCCGGGGTGAGGCCCTCCACCACCACGAGCGCGTAGTGGTGGTCGTACGCCGAGAAGGTGGCAGCGGTGCCGGTGGCGCCGTCGGCGGTGCGGACGGTGACCACGGCGGGCGCCGCCGTCTCCACCCAGACCGTCGCCCGGGTGTCCACCACGCGCCGCAGCAGAGGGCCGATCAGGAGGTGTGCGGCGGGCATGCGGCCGAGCCTACCGCCGGTTCGTGGAAGCGGCCGGGTGCGGTGGCTGGGACGCCGCCGCCGGCATCTGACAGGATTCCGGCATGGCCGAATATCTCGTCCTCGCTCTGGTCCTGCTCGGTGTGCTGATCGCCGGCACAGTCGGGCTGGTCGTGCCCCGGTTGCGCCGGAGGCCCGAGCCACCGCTGCCGCGCACCGAGGTCGACACACGCGCCGAGGAGGATCTCGCCGGCCCGCCGGTCGAGGCACCGGAGTCCGATCTGTCCACCGGCGTCCTGGTCGAGCCACCGCCGGTGATCGAGGCGCCCGCGCCCACCGTCGAGGTGCCCGAGCCGACCGCCGGTCGGCTGGTCCGGCTCCGCTCCCGGCTGTCCCGCTCGCAGAACGTCTTCGGCAAGGGCCTGCTCGGGTTGCTCGCCCGCGACCACCTAGACGAGGACGTCTGGGAGGAGATCGAGGACAGCCTGATCACCGCCGACGTCGGCGTCGACGCGACCCGTGACATCGTCGACAGTCTGCGCGAGCGCACCCGCGTGCTGGGCACCCGCTCGGCCGGTGAGCTGCGCGCGCTGCTCGCCGCCGAGCTGGTGAACGCCCTCGACCCGAGCATGGACCGGTCGCTGCGCACCGCCCCGAAGGACGGCATGCCGGCGGTCGTGCTGGTGGTCGGCGTCAACGGCGCCGGCAAGACCACCACCTGCGGCAAGATCGCCCGGGTGCTGGTCGCCGACGGCCGTACCGTGCTGCTCGGCGCCGCCGACACCTTCCGGGCCGCCGCCGCCGACCAGTTGCAGACCTGGGGCGAGCGGGTCGGCGCGGAGACCGTCCGTGGCCCGGAGGCCGCCGACCCGGCCAGCGTCGCCTTCGACGCCGTCCGTCGTGGCATCGACACCGGCGTGGACACCGTGCTCATCGACACCGCCGGCCGCCTCCAGAACAAGATCGGCCTGATGGACGAGCTGGGCAAGGTCAAGCGGGTGGTCGAGAAGCAGGGCCCGATCGACGAGACACTGCTCATCCTGGACGCCACGACCGGCCAGAACGGCCTCGAACAGGCGCGCGTCTTCACCGAGGTGGTAAACGTGACAGGCGTCGTGCTGACAAAGCTCGACGGCACCGCGAAGGGCGGCATCGTGATCGCCGTGCAGCGCAAGCTCGGCATCCCGGTGAAGCTCGTCGGGCTCGGCGAAGGCAAGGACGATCTCGCCCCGTTCGACCCGGCGCAGTTCGTCGACGCCTTGCTGGGGACCGAGCCGGCCGGACGGGACGCGTAGTCTCGGGTGACCACTGACGATCGCGCGTACGCGGGCTGGCGTGATCCCGGCCACCCCTCGCAGCGCCTCGGGAGACCGTACGTGACTTCGCAGGAGATCCCGCTGCACGGCGGCAACGTGAGCACCGTTGTCCGCGTCGGGGACACGGTCCGCCGCAACGCCGGGCCGTGGACCCCGTCCGTGCACGCCCTGCTGCGGCACCTGGAGTACGTCGGGTTCACCGGCGCACCCCGGGCGCTCGGCATGGACGAACGCAACCGTGAGGTGCTGTCGTACCTGGAGGGGGAGTGCGGAGAATATCCGCTGGCCCCGCACTGGGTCACCGACGAGGCGCTTGTCACTGTCGCCACGATGCTGCGGATGTTCCACGACGCGCAGTACGGCTTCACCCCGCCGCCGGGTGCGGTCTGGCGCTCGTTCGGCCCCCCGCCACCGGACACCGAGGTGATCTGCCACCACGACGCCGCGCCGCACAACGTGATCTGGCGACCGGACGGCACGCTCGGGCTCATCGACTTCGACCTCGCCTCGCCCGGCGCCCGGATCTACGACGTGGCGTACGCGGCATGGACCTGGGTTCCGATCTTCGCGGACCGGGACTCGATCACGCTGGGCTGGAAGCGTCCGGACCGTCCGCGTCGGCTGCGGCTGTTCGCCGACGCGTACGGGCTGATCCCCCGTGACCGGCATCGCCTGATCCGGACCATCCGCAAGCGGATCGTGGACCACGTCGAGGGCATCCGCCGCATGGCCGCCGCCGGTGAGCCGGCATTCGTCCGGATCGTGCACAAGGGGCACCTGCGCCGGCCGATGCGCGATCTGCGGCTGCTCGACTACGAGCGGCACGCCCTGGAGAACGCCCTCCGCTGAGCGTCACCCGCTGAGCGCCGGCCGGTCGATGCCCGGCCGGTCTCGGCGGGCGCGTCGGTCGATGGGTACCGCCGGTCGGCCATCGACATCCGCCGTCCGGACGATCCACCACCGTCCATGCCGACGACTGTGCAGACTCCGTGACACGTACGAAACAACCCGTCACCAAACGGAAACCCGCACGGGACCCTGCGTGAAACAGCCGGCCGCGAAGCTTCCGCGCAACCGGCCAACGGGCGACGCTGCCCCGGAAAGCCGCGAAGGAGGACTTCACCTTTAGGAGGCCAGCGTGCCTGAAGCACCGACGATCGACGGCGCCAATACCGTTTGGCTGCTGGTTTCGACAGCGCTCGTGCTGCTCATGACCCCCGGACTGGCGCTGTTCTACGGCGGCCTCAACCGGTCCAAGGGCGTACTCAACATGATGATGATGAGCTTCTCCGCCATCGGGCTCATCTCTATTCTGTGGTGGTTCTACGGTTTCAGCGTCGCCTTCGGGACCGACGTGAACGGCTTCTGGGGCGACCCGGGCGCGTACCTCGGCACCAAGACCTTCCTCGCCGAGACCGACCTGTGGGGTGCCACGGCCGAGAACCCCAGCGGCATCGGGGTTCCGCTCTACGTGTTCATGGCCTTCCAGATGGTCTTCGCGGTCATCACCGTCGCGCTGATCAGCGGTGCCATCGCCGACCGGGCCAAGTTCGCCGGCTGGCTGCTGTTCGCCTTCGGCTGGGCCACCCTTGTCTACTTCCCCGTCGCCCACTGGGTGTGGGGCGGCGGCATCATCGGCGGTGACATCCACGCGCTGGACTTCGCCGGCGGCACCGCCGTGCACATCAACGCCGGTGCGGCAGCCCTGGCCGTGGCTCTGGTGCTCGGCAAGCGGCTCGGCTGGCCGCGGGAGGGCATGAAGCCGCACAACATCCCGCTGGTCGCGCTCGGCGCGGGTCTGCTGTGGTTCGGCTGGTTCGGGTTCAACGCCGGCTCGGAGCTGACCGTCGACTCGGTCGCCGCGCTCGCCTTCATCAACACCCAGCTCGCCACGGCGGCGGCAGTGCTCGGCTGGATCGTTGTCGAGTGGATCAAGGACCGCAAGCCGACGATGGTCGGTGCCTCCTCCGGCGCTGTGGCCGGCCTGGTCGCCATCACCCCGGCCTGTGGCTTCATCGCACCGTGGGCGGCAGTGCTGCTCGGCCTCGTCGCCGGAGCCGTGTGCGCCGTGGCCGTCAGCCTCAAGTACAAGCTCGGCTACGACGACTCCCTCGACGTGGTCGGCGTGCACTTCGTCGGCGGCTGGATCGGCTCGCTCTGGCTGGGCCTGTTCGCCACCAACTCCGTCAACGCCGCGATCAGCGACGTGGTGGGTGCCTCCGACGGCCTGTTCTACGGCGGCGGCGTGACCCAGCTCGGGCGGCAGGCCCTCGCCGGTCTGATCGTCACCGTCTGGTCGTTCGCCATCGCCTGGGTGTTGGCCTTCGCCATCGAGAAGACGATCGGCTTCCGCGTCAAGGGTGAGGCCGAGGTCGACGGCATCGACATCGCCGAGCACGCCGAGAGCGGCTACGACCTGTCCCCGTCAGGTGGCGGCACGGGCAGCGCGTTCGCGATGGCCGGCATCGGCACCCCTGGTGGCGGCGCGACGAGCGGTGCCACGCCGGAAGCGGACTCCTCCGCGCCGGTCAGCGAGAAGGTCGCCGGTTAACGTTCCTGGGATGGAGGGGTTGGACATGAAGCTGGTGACCGCGGTCATCAAGCCGTACCAACTGGACGCGGTGAAGGAAGCTCTGCACGCCCTCGGGGTGGCCGGGTTGACCGTCAGCGAGGTGCAGGGGTACGGACGGCAGAAGGGGCACACCGAGGTCTACCGGGGTGCCGAGTACACGGTCGAGTTCCTGCCCAAGATCCGGGTCGAGGTGCTCACCGACGAGATCGACGTGGAAAAGATCGTGGACGCGATCGTCGGGGCGGCCCGTACGGGCAAGATCGGCGATGGCAAGGTCTGGGTCACCGGTGTCGAGGAGGTCGTCCGGGTGCGTACCGGCGAGCGCGGCCTCGACGCTCTCTGATCAGGAAGCGACCGACATGACCTCGTTGATCAAGGGGAACGCGTCAGCGGCCGACCGTGGCGCGAACCTCTTGATCAACGAGGTCGTCGGCGTACCGGGGGGCATCGGCGAGCCCGCCCGACAGGCGCGAGCGGCGGCGTACGACAACTTCCTGCGCGGTCTACTTCCTCCGCGGGACGGCGTCGCGCTGATCGCTGTGGGCGGGCTGGGACGGCGGCAGTGCGCCCCGTACGGCGATCTCGACCTGGTCCTGCTGCACGCCGGCGTGCCCGGCACCGACGAACTGGCAGCCTCGGTCTGGTACCCCATATGGGACGCCGGCCTGCGCTTGGACCACTCGGTGCGGACCGTCTCCGAAGCGCTCTCGGTGGCCCAGGACGACGTCAAGGTCGCCCTCGGGCTGCTCGACGCGCGGCTGGTGGCCGGCGACCCGGTGCTGGCCGAGGCGCTGGTGAGCACCGCCGCCGACCACTGGCGGCGCACCGCCGTCCGCCAACTGGTGGGCCTGCGGGAGGTCACCACCGCCCGCTGGCAGGCCCACGGCGAACTCGCCTTCCTGCTCGAAGGTGACCTCAAGGAGGCCGCTGGCGGGCTGCGCGACGTGGGGCTGCTGCGGGCGATCTCCGCCGCCGGCATCACCGACGCGCTGCGACCCGCCGTCCGCGCCGCCCACCTGCGCCTGCTAGACACCCGGGACGCCCTGCACCAGCAGGTCGGCCGCCGGGTGGACCGGCTGGTCGCCCAGGAACGCGACGGCGTCGCCGCGCTCCTCGCACTTGACGACGGCGACGCCCTCCTGCGCCGAGTGGCCGGGGACGCCCGCACTGTGAGTCACGCCCTGGACGACGCCTTCCGCGCCGCCGACCGGCTGCGCTCCGGCCGCTCCCGGGGCGGCAACGGTCGACCCGTCCGCCGCCCGGTGGCCCGTGATGTCGTCGAGCACGACGGCGAGCTGGTGCTTGCCCGCACGGCCATCGGCGCACGCCCCGACCCGAGCCTGTCCCTGCGGGTGGCCGCCGCGGCCGCCGCGACCCGGCTGCCGATCGCACGGGCCACCTGCGAGTGGCTGGCCGCGTACTGCCCGCCGCTGCCCGCGCCGTGGCCGGCCGAGGCCCGGGCCGCGCTCACCACCCTCCTCGGCGCCGGTCCCGGCCTCGTGCCCGCCTGGGAAACCTGCGACAGGTACGGCCTTGTCGACGGCTGGCTGCCCGAGTGGACCCGGCTGCGCAGCCTGCCCCAGCACAACCCGGTGCACCGCTACACCCTCGACCGGCACCTCGTGCAGACCGCCCACGAGGCCAGCCACCATGCCCGCGATGTGGAACGCCCCGACCTGCTGCTGCTCGGCGCTCTCCTGCACGACATCGGCAAGGGCCTTCCCGGCGACCACAGCACCGTCGGCGTTCCGGTCGCCGAGGCGGTGGCGACAAGGATCGGCCTGCCCGCCGCCGAGGTCGAGCTGATCGGCCGGCTGGTCCGGCTGCACCTGCTGCTGCCCGACGTGGCCACCCGCCGGGACCTCTCCGACCCGGTCACCATCGCGTCGGTGGCCGAGGCGGTGGGCGACACCGGCACCCTCGACCTGCTGCACGCGCTGGTCCGCGCGGACGCGGCGGCCACCGGCCCCGCCGCCTGGTCGGACTGGAAGGGCAGGCTCGTCGCCGAGCTTGTCGCCCGCGTCCGCACCGCACTGGACACCGGCGTACTCCCCGAGCCCCCGGCCCCGGACCCGGCGCTGCTGGACGGGCCGCTGCCGGTCGTCCACCTGACCGGCGACCGGGTGGCGGTGGCCGCGGCCGACCGGCGTGGCCTGCTCGCCACGGTGGCCGGTTGCCTGGCCCTGCACCGGCTGGAAGTGATCTCCGCGGACGCCTCCGTGGTCGACGGCCGGGCCCTGGTCGAGTGCCGGGTGCAACCCCGCTACGGACTGCCGGCCGATCCGGTCCCGCTGCGCGCCGACCTGCGCCGAGCGGTCGGCGGCGACGTGTCGGTCACCCAGCGGCTACGCGGTCGTGCGCTCGCCGCCCGGGGCGGTGGCGCGGCTCCCCGGGTCGTCTGGCACCGCGAGGCGGCCACCGACGCCGTACTGCTCGAACTCCGCGCCGCCGACGCCGCCGGGCTGCTCTACCGGGTCACCTGCGCGCTCGACGAGGCGGGCGCGCTGGTCCGCGCCGCCCGCATCTCCACCCTCGGCGGTGACGTGGTCGATGCCTTCTACCTGGTCGGCGGCTGGCCTGACGACGCCACCCGGGCCCGCCTGGAAGCCGCGGTCCTCGCCGCCGTGTAGCTCCCGTCGCGTCCCGGTCCTGCCGTGCGGCTCGCGCCCGGTCCTGGCTGCCGTGCTCGGGTCCGGTCCTGCCGTGCGGCTCGGGCCCGGTCCTGGCTGCCGTGCGGCTCGCGCCCGGTCCTGCCGTGTGGTGAGCGTGATACCTCACAGTCATATTGATACCTCTGTGTCATCACGCTCGCGGCGGAGTCCGGCACCGAGGCGGGCCAGGCCGTCGCCGCTCAACCCACCACCGTCGGGAGCGCGGGCGGGTAGGCGAGGGCCCGCCCGAGTTGGGGCCGGCGACGCAGGCCGGGCCGGGCGACAGCGCCCGGCTGGCGGGCCGGTTACCCTAGCGGTGGCCGGACTCCGCAGTGCCGGCCGGGTTGTGCCCGCCGGAACACTGACAAACGGGATGTTCGCGTGTTTGACACCTTGAGTGACCGCCTGTCCGGGATCTTCACCAAGCTCCGCGGCAAGGGCCGGCTCACCGACGCCGACATCGACGCCACCGCGCGCGAGATCCGCCTTGCGCTGCTGGAGGCGGACGTCGCGCTGCCGGTGGTCAAGGGCTTCATCGCGGCCGTCAAGGAGCGTGCCCGCAGCGCCGAGGTCTCGCAGGCGCTGAACCCGGCCCAGCAGATCATCAAGATCGTCAACGAAGAGCTGATCAACGTGCTCGGCGGCGAGGGGCGGCGGCTCCAGTTCGCCAAGCAGCCGCCGACCGTGATCATGCTGGCCGGCCTCCAGGGTTCCGGTAAGACCACCTTGGCAGGCAAGCTGGCCCGCTGGCTCAAGAGCCAGGGGCACCAGCCGCTGCTGGTCGCCGCCGACCTCCAGCGCCCCAACGCCGTCGGGCAGCTCCAGGTGCTCGGTGGTCGGGCCGGTGTCGAGGTGTACGCCCCGGAGCCCGGCAACGGCACCGGTGACCCGGTGCAGGTGGCCCGCGCGTCGATCGAGCACGCGAAGCGGGCGGCGCGCGACATCGTCATCGTCGACACCGCCGGTCGACTCGGCATCGACGCCGAGATGATGCAGCAGGCCGCCAACATCCGTGACGCCGTCCAGCCCGACGAGGTCATCTTCGTCATCGACGCGATGGTCGGTCAGGACGCCGTCCGCACTGCTGAGGCGTTCCGCGACGGCGTCGGCATCACCGGCGTGGTGCTGTCCAAGCTCGACGGTGACGCGCGTGGTGGTGCCGCGCTGTCCGTGCGCGAGGTGACCGGGCAGCCGATCTTGTTCGCCTCCACAGGTGAAAAGCTGGAGGACTTCGACGTCTTCCACCCCGACCGGATGGCCAGCCGCATCCTCGGCATGGGCGACGTCCTCACTCTGATCGAGCAGGCCGAGCAGGCCTTCGACTCCGATCAGAAGGAGAAGATGACCGCCAAGCTGGTAGGCGGTGAGCAGTTCACCCTCGATGACTTCCTCGACCAGCTCATCGCCGTGCGGCGGATGGGGCCGATCGCCAACGTGCTGGCCATGATGCCCGGCATGGGGCAGATGAAGGACCAGTTGGCCGAGCTGGACGACAGCCACTTCGACCGGGTCACCGCGATCATCCGGTCGATGACCCCTGGCGAGCGCTCCAACCCGAAGATCATCAACGGGTCCCGCCGGGCACGCATCGCCAACGGCTCCGGCGTCACAGTGATGGACGTCAACCAGCTGCTCAACCGCTTCGCCGACGCGCAGAAGATGATGAAGCAGATGGGCGGCATGATGGGCCTGCCCGGCGCCGGCCGGCGCAAGGCGACCAAGTCGCCGAAGAACAAGCGCAAGGGCACCAAGGGCGGCGGTCGTCCGCGTACCGGTGCAGGGATGCCGGGTGGCTTCCCGGGCGGCATGCCGCAGCTCCCGCCGGGGATGGACCCGAACGACCTCGCGGGTGGTCAGGGCCTCCCGCCCGGCTTCAAGCTTCCGAAGATCGACTTCAACAAGCTCGGCAAGGGCGGCGACAAGGGCCCCCGCTGACGCGTGTCGGTGACGGCGGGCGAGGGTGTCGACCGCCCGGAAGAACGACCTGCTCGCCCTCGATGTGCGCTGATCGGGTAGGACTGTGCCCATGGCTCTTCATGTGCGCGGTGTGCTGCTCCCCGACGACGAGGTCCGGGATCTCTGGCTGGTCGACGACCGGGTGACCTTCACCCCGGTGTCCGGCGCGGAGACCGTCGTGGACGGCGGGTTCGTCCTTCCCGGCCTCGTCGACGCGCACTGCCACATCGGCATCGCGCGCGGCGGCACCCCGATCACCTCCCTCGACCAGGCCCGCACGCTGGCCCGCACCGACCGCGACGCTGGCGTGCTGGCCATCCGCGACGCGGGCTCGCCGTACCCGTACGCCGAGTTGGGCGACGAACCGGACCTGCCGCGACTGGCCCGCGCCGGCCGGCACGTCGCGCCGCCGAAGCGCTACCTGCGCGACATCGGAGTGGAGGTCGGCGCGCCCGACGTGGCCGCGACGGTCGCCGCGCAGGCGCGGGCCGGCAACGGCTGGGTCAAGCTGGTCGGCGACTGGATCGACAGGGGCGTGGGCGACCTGGCGCCGGCCTGGGACGCCGAGACCCTCACCGCCGCCGTGCGGGCGGCGCACGACGCCGGGGTACGCGCCGCGGTGCACACCTTCTCCGAATCCGCCGTCGAGATCATGGTGCGGGCCGGAGTGGACTCGGTGGAGCACGGCACCGGGCTGAGCCTCGACCTGATCGACGAGATGGCCCGCAGAGGCACCGCGCTCGTCCCCACGATGATCAACATCGCCACCTTCGGGGGCATCGCCGACCAGGCACGGGAGAAATTCCCCCGGTACGCCGACCACATGCTCTCCTTGCGCGACCGCTTCCCCGAGGTGGTGCGGGCCGCCCACGAGGCGGGCGTGCCGATCTACGTCGGTACCGACGCCGGCGGCGGCATCAACCACGGGCTCGCCGCCGACGAGATGATGCTGCTGCACGAGCAGGCCGGAATGCCGGCGCTTGACGTGCTCGCCGCCGCCTCCTGGGGCGCCCGCGAGTGGCTCGGCTTCCCCGGCCTGGTCGAAGGCGGCCTCGCCGACCTGACCGTCTACCCCGAGGACCCTCGTCGTGACCTGCGCGTCGTCCGCGCCCCGTCCCGCACGATCCTCCGAGGTCGCGTCATCCGCTGACGCCAAGGGCCCAGGCGTCCGCCCGCCGCCCGCCCGTCGTCTGTCGTGGCGCAAGATCACGCTTGATCCTGGATGTAGTCGCCAGTCGGATCGGGCGGATCGGATCGGGGCGGGGGTGGCTGCGGTCGTCGGCCCCGTCACGGGTCACTGGCGGCGGGGTTTTGCCAGGGCTGCCGGTTATGGGGTGGGGCGGGCTGCGGCGGCGAAGAGGCGTACGGCCAGGTTGGTCAGGGCCGTGGCGGTCTGGTCGATCGGGTTGGCGGGGAGCACGATGTGGCTGACCACGAGCCGGACGATCGTGTCGGCGGCGAAGGTCAGCGCGGCCCGGTCCGCTCCGGGCAGTTGCCCGTCGGCCCACTCGATCAGCGCGCCGGACGCCTCGCTGAGCACCACTTCGGCCCGGGTGGTCAGGTACGGCAGAAGTTCGTCCGAGCCGCCCCGGGCGCTGGTCAGGATCGCCTTGACCAGTGGGTTGTCCGCAGCCGTGGCGAGGGTGTGCGAGATCGCCGCGTACGCGCCGGCCTGAACGTCGTCACCGTGCGCGACGAGTGCGGCCCGGACGTCGCCGACGAACCGGTCGACCTCACGTCGGGCGAGCGCCTCGGCCAGCCCGGCCTTGCTGCCGAACTCGTTGTAGACGGTCTGCCGGCTCACCCCGGCCGCGGTGGCCACCCCGCCCATCCGTACCGCATCCCAGCCGGAGGCGATGGTCCGCGCCCGCGCCGCGTCCACGATCGTGTCCCGCAGCCGCTGGCGCGGCGAGTGCGTCGATTCAGTCATGATGATCGAAGTCTACGATCGCGCCGGCCCATCAGCCCAGCGTCGCCGTAGCCGGACACAGCTGTAGCGAAGCGCAGATGGAAGCGGCGCTGCCGTCCAAAGGTGCTGGCGGGGCACCGTCGGCGTGGCGTGACGCCTCCCGGGCGCGGTGGCTCACCGTGCGGCGCATAGGATGTGCGGTCATGGCACGCGTGCTCACTCCCCGTGCGGAGGACTTCCCCCGCTGGTACCAGGACCTGATCGCCAAGGCGAAGCTGGCCGACAACGGCCCGGTCCGCGGGACCATGGTCATCCGACCGGCCGGCTACGCCATCTGGGAGCGGATGCAGGCCGAGATGGACGCCCGGATCAAGGCGGCCGGGGCGGAGAACGCGTACTTCCCGCTCTTCATCCCCGAGAGCTACCTCAAGCGTGAGGCACAGCACGTCGAGGGCTTCTCGCCGGAGCTGGCGGTGGTCACCCACGGTGGCGGCAAGCAGCTCGCCGAGCCGGTGGTGGTGCGTCCCACCAGCGAGACGGTCATCGGCGAGTTCATGGCCAAGTGGATCGACTCGTACCGGGACCTGCCGCTGCTGCTCAACCAGTGGGCGAACGTGGTCCGGTGGGAGCTGCGCCCGCGGATCTTCCTGCGGACCAGCGAGTTCCTGTGGCAGGAGGGGCACACCGCGCACGCCACCCGCGAGGACGCGCGGGCGTACGCGCGGCGGATCCTGCACGAGGCGTACGAGGACCTGATGGTCAACGTGCTCGCCATCCCGGTGGTGGTGGGCCTGAAGACGGCCCGTGAGCGTTTTGCCGGTGCCACGGCGACGTACACCTGCGAAGGCATGATGGGCGACGGCAAGGCGCTTCAGTTGGGCACCAGCCACGAGCTGGGCCAGAACTTCGCCAAGGCGTTCGACATCAGCTACTCCGCCAAGGAGGGTGGCCGGGAGCACGCCTGGACGACCTCCTGGGGCACGTCGACCCGGATGCTCGGCGGTCTGATCATGGCCCACGGCGACGACAACGGCCTGCGGGTGCCGCCGAGGCTGGCCCCGATCCAGGCGTACGTCATGATCGTCAAGGACGGCGAGGGTGTCGGCGAGGCGGCGGCCAAGCTGCGCGACGCCCTGCGCGACGCCGGTGTCCGGGTGGCGCTCGACGACCGGACCGACACCGCGTTCGGTCGCCGGGCCGTCGACGCCGAGCTGCGGGGCTATCCGGTACGCGTCGAGGTCGGCCCCCGTGACCTGGCCGCGGGCAACGCGGTAGTGGTGCGCCGTACCGACGGCTCGAAGTCCCCGACGCCGGTTGCCGACGTGGTCGCCGCGGTGCTGGCGGCGTTGGAGGCCGACCAGCAGGTGCTGCACGACCAGGCGCTTGCCAACCGGAACTCCCGCACGGTGGAGGTGGCCACCCTCGCGGAGGCGATCGAGGCTGCCGCGACCGGCTGGGCCCGGGTGCCGTGGTCGGCGGTCGGCGTGGCGGGTGAGGCGGAGGCCAACGGCCAGGGCGTGACGGTGCGCTGCCTGGTACGCGCCGACGGCTCGGTGCCGGACTCGGAGGACGAGCCCGACCTGGTCGCCATCCTCGCCCGCGCCTACTGAGATGTAAGGAAGGGCACCTTCTTACCGCCTGCGGTAGAGGAAGGGCCCCCTGCTAACAGCTCCGGAGGTCTTGCCGTGCGCTTCGCGCCGGGTCGGCTGATCATGCACCGGAACGTGCGCCACGGCCGGATCGGATGGGTCCGGCCGGGCCGGGTGGTCAGCGACGACGAGCGCGGCCTGCTGGTCTGGATCGCCCGGGACTCCCCGGTGGCCCACGAGGTGACCGAGGCCGGGCTGGGGATGCGGGCCGTGTCGTTCGCCGAGTGGATCTCGTCGACGTACCGGTTGGCGCATGGCCGCTGGAACGGCCCGCCGCTGTTGAAGTTCCTGCCCACCGGGGCGGCGCACTCGGTCTGGTGGTTCCGGGACGCCCACGGCCGGTTCGTCAACTGGTACGTCAATCTGGAGGAGCCCGGCGTGCGCTGGGACGACGGCCCGGTGGCCGGCGTCGACGTGGTGGACCAGGACCTCGACGTGGTGGTGCGGGCGGACCGCAGCTGGCAGTGGAAGGACGAGGACGAGTTCGTCGAACGGCTCGCCTTCGGTGACGACTACTGGGTGACCGACGAGAAGGCGGTCCGCGCCGAGGGCGAACGGGTGATCGCGCTCGCCGAGGCCGGCAGGTTCCCGTTCGACGGCACCTGGTGCGACTACCAACCGCCGCCGGAATGGGACGTACCGGATGAACTTCCCCCGGGGTGGGACCGCCCGCCGGTGCGCTGAGGCGGTGTTCCTGGTCACCGGTGACCCGCTGTACGGGTCCGGTGTGAGCGATCGGCGACGGATCTGGCAGAATAGGTCGCTGGTATCCGGCGCGCGTTCGGCGCCCTCTAACCCGGGCGCGTTGCCAGTCCACCGAGTTGTCTCCGGCCCAACCCCACTGTGCCGGTCGGCGCTCACCCATGCACACCGCCCGAACGGGCCGGTGAGATCGCAACAGGAGCGAAACAACTGTGGCCGTAAAGATCCGGCTCCTGCGGATGGGCAAGATCCGCAACCCGCAGTACCGCATCGTCATCGCCGACTCGCGTACCAAGCGTGACGGTCGTGCGATCGAGTTCGTCGGTGTGTACCAGCCGAAGGAAGACCCTTCGATCATCGAGGTCAAGTCGGAGCGGGTCCAGTACTGGCTGTCCGTCGGCGCCCAGCCGAGCGAGGCGGTGCAGCGGCTGCTGGAGCTGACCGGTGACTGGCAGAAGTTCAAGGGTCTGCCGGCCCCGCCGCCGCTGCTGGTCGCCCCCGAGAAGGCCGACCGCAAGGCGGCGTACGAGGCTGAGTCGAAGGCCGCCGCCGGACTGGCCCCGGAGACCCCGGCCAAGCCGGCCAAGAAGGCCGCCAAGGCTGCCGAGGCTCCGAAGACCGAAGCCCCGGCGACCGAGGCGCCCGCCGCCGAGGCTCCGGCCGCTGAGGCTCCGGCCGAGGCCCCCGCCGCCGACGCTGGTGAGCAGGCCTGACATGCCTCTGCGTCCGGCGTTGGAGCACCTGGTCAAGGGCATCGTCGAGCACCCGGACGACGTCCGGGTGCGGATGGTCGATTCCCGTCGGGGCAAGCGGCTAGAAGTCCGCGTCCACCCCGAGGACCTCGGCACGGTGATCGGGCGGTCCGGTCGGACCGCCAAGGCGCTGCGTCAGGTGATCGGCTCCATCGGCGGGCGCGGGGTACGCGTCGACATCGTCGACTCGTACTGATGCAGCTCGTCGTCGGAAGGATCGGCAAACCGCACGGCATCCGCGGTGAGGTCACCGTGGAAGTGCGGACCGACGAGCCCGAAGCGCGGTTCGCCCCCGGCACAGTGCTGCGCACTGAGCCGGGGGCGACACCCCCGAACCCAGCCCCGCCGCCGCCCGGGTCGGCCGACGTTCCCGGGGTGCTGTTCCGGGTCCCGGCCAAGCTGACCATCGAGGCTGCGCGCTGGCACCAGGGTCGGATGCTCGTCGCGTTCGACGGTGTCCTGGACCGCGAGGGCGCCGAGGCGCTGCGCGGCACACTGCTCGTGGTGGACAGCTCCGAGGTGGCCCCACCGGAGGATCCGGAGGAATTCCACGACCACCAGCTCGTCGGGCTGGCCGCTGTCACTCCGTCCGGCGAGCGGCTGGGCGAGGTGGTCCGCATCGACCACGCGCCGTCCTCGGACCTGCTGGTGCTGCGGCGCCCCGAGGGGCAAACCGCGCTGATCCCGTTCGTCCGGGCGATAGTGCCGGAGGTCGACCTGGCCGGTGGACGCGTCATCGTCGACCCGCCAGCCGGACTGCTCGATCTCTAAAGGGCCACCCCGCATGCGCGTCGACGTCGTGTCGATCTTTCCCGAATACTTCGCCCCGCTGGACCTGTCCCTGATCGGGCGTGCCCGGGCCAACGGCGTACTCCAGATCGCCGTGCACGACCTGCGGACCTGGACCCACGACGTGCACCGCACCGTCGACGACACCCCCTACGGTGGCGGGCCGGGAATGGTGATGCGTCCCGAGCCGTGGGGTGCGGCGCTGGACGCGCTCGCGCCCGCCGGTGCCCCGCCGCCCCGGCTGCTGGTGCCCTCGCCGGCAGGGGTGCCGTTCACCCAGGCGATGGCGTACGAGTTGGCCGCCGAGTCGCATCTGCTCTTCGCCTGCGGGCGGTACGAGGGGATCGACCAGCGGGTGTTGACGCACGCCGCGACCCGGATGCCGGTCACCGAGGTCTCCCTCGGCGACTACGTGCTCTTCGGCGGCGAGGTGGCGGTGCTTGTCGTCCTGGAGGCGGTCACCCGGCTGCTGCCCGGGGTGCTGGGCAACGCTGGCTCGCTTGACGAGGAGTCGCACGCGCACGGGCTGCTGGAGGCGCCGATCTACACGAAGCCGGCGAGTTGGCGCGGCCACGACGTCCCGGAGGTGCTCCGCTCCGGCGACCACGGCCGGATCGCCCGCTGGCGGCGCGAGGAGGCGTTGCTGCGTACCGCCGCCCAGCGTCCGGACCTGCTCGCGGCGTTGCCCGCCGACCAGCTCGACAAACGGGACATCGCGGCGTTGGATCGGGCCGGATTTCAGCTGCCACCGGGAGATGTGGCAAAGTAGGGGGGTTGCCGCATCCGTCCGCGCCCGTGGACGGCTGTGAGGAGCCCCGACCGGGATCGGCCCGCCGACCACCACCCGGGGTTCAGAATCACCCACCCGCGCACCGAGTGACGGTGCGCCGTGAGCCTTACGAGGACGCAGCGATGAACATCCTGGACGCCCTTGACGCCCAGTCGAAGCGGACCGACCTTCCCGACTTCCGTGCCGGTGACACCGTCAAGGTGCACGCGCGGGTCGTCGAGGGCAACCGGTCCCGTGTCCAGATCTTCCAGGGCGTCGTGATCCGCCGCCAGGGTGACGGTCTGCGCGAGACCTTCTCGGTCCGCAAGATCAGCTTCGGTGTCGGCGTCGAGCGGACCTACCCGATCAACGGCCCGGGCATCGACCGGATCGAGGTCGTGACCCGCGGTGCCGTGCGTCGCGCCAAGCTCTACTACCTGCGCGAGCTGCGCGGCAAGAAGGCCAAGATCAAGGAGAAGCGCGAGAAGCAGCCCAGCTGATCTCCGCTCGCCACGCCGCCTGACCTGCGCGTATGCCGTACCGACCGGACCGCACTACCCTGGTCGTACGGGCGCAGTCAGGCGGCGGCCCCGCCCTCGTGGCGGGCAGCTGTCCACAACCGCCCGGGAGCCTCGTCGAGGCTCCACGGGCGGTTGTGTTTCTGCGGACCGGGGAGTGGCGTGGTGCAGACGCTTGACGAGGACGGCGCCGTCGATCCGTGGCGCAGGCGGGCACGCCGCAGCCGCCGCCAGATGCCGCTGTGGCAGGAGCTCCCGCTGCTGCTCGTGGTCGCGTTCTGCCTCGCGGTGCTGATCCGCACCTTCCTGCTCCAAGCGTTCTTCATCCCGTCCGGGTCGATGGAGGACACCCTCCTCATCGGCGACCGGGTGCTTGTCAACAAGGTCGTCTACGACACGCGTGACCCGGTGCGCGGCGAGGTCGTCGTGTTCCGGGGCACCGACCGCTGGGCGCCGCAGGTCGACGAGCAGCCCGACCCGGGCTTCACCGGAAGAATCGCCCGTACGGTCGGCGACCTGGTCGGGGTGAGCCGCCCCGGCGAGAAGGATTTCATCAAGCGGGTCATCGGCCTGCCCGGCGACCGGGTCAAGTGCTGCGACAGCCAGGGCCGGGTGACCGTCAACGGCACCCCGCTGAACGAGCCGTACGTGCTGCGGGACTCCCCGCTGGATCTCCCACCCAACCCGGGGGAGTGCCGATCGCGGCGCTTCGACGAGGTGGTCGTACCGCCGGGTCAGATCTTCGTGATGGGTGACCACCGGCTGGTCTCCCAGGATGCGCGCTGCCAGGGCCCGGTGCCTATCGACAACGTCGTGGGCCGTGCCTTCATGGTGGTGTGGCCGTCGTCCCGGTGGCACGCGCTGCCGGTGCCGTCGACGTTCGACGACGTGTCCGGGCCGGTCGTCGCCTCCACGGAGGCCCCTCCGGTCCGCCCCACGCCACAGGGCGGTGTGGTGCTGATTCTCCCGCTGGCGGCCGCGCTGGGGCGTTCCCGCGCGTTCCGGACGGTGCCGTCCAGTCCGGCAACGTAGGCTCCTTGGCGTGATTGACGAGCAGACCGACAAGCCGCGCAGCTCCTTCTGGAAGGAGCTGCCGATCCTGCTGGGTGTGGCGATCCTGGTCGCGGTGCTGGTCCGCGCCTTCGTGCTGCAGACCTTCTTCATCCCCTCCCCGTCCATGGAGAACACTCTCAAGATCGATGACCGGGTGCTGGTCAACAAGCTGGTCTACGACTTCCGCTCACCGCACCGCGGCGAGGTCGTCGTGTTCAAGGCCCCCACGGCGTGGAGCGGCAACCCCGACGGTGAGGACTTCATCAAGCGGGTCGTCGGCGTCGGCGGCGACCACGTTGTCTGCTGCGACCCCCAGGAACGACTGGTGATCAACGGCAAGCCGCTCGACGAGCCGTACATCTTCTCGATGGACGGGGTCCGCGACAAGCCGGCCGACCAGGAGTTCGACATCACGGTGCCGGAGGGGCGGCTGTGGGTGATGGGCGACCACCGGTCGGCCTCGGGTGACTCGCTGGAGCACTGGCAGCAGTCCGGGCAGGACATCATGGAGGCCACCATCCCCGAGGACGACGTGGTCGGGCGGGCGTTCACGGTGTTCTGGCCGGTCAACAGGGCCACCTGGTTGACGGTGCCGGATCAGTACGACGGCATCCCCAAGCCGTAACCGACACCGGGCGTGGGCGATCGGTCGCCCGTCTGGCAGGCTGGTGCGGTGACCGCCTACACCCTTCGACGCGCGGCCCGCGTGCTGCTCGTCGACGCGGCCGGCCGGGTGCTGCTCTTCCACGGCTTCGACCCGGCCCGCCAGGGGCACGACTACTGGTTCACCCCCGGTGGCGGGCTGGCTCCGGAGGAGTCGCCGGCGGCCGGCGCGGCCCGGGAGTTGGCCGAGGAGACCGGCCTGCGGCTCACCCCGGCTGACCTGGGTGAGCCGGTCTGGTCCGACGACATCGAGTTCCCGTTCGACGGCACCTGGTACCGCCAACATCAGGACTTCTTCCTGCACCGGGTGCCGTCGTGGCAGGTGGACACCGCGGGCTTCGACGACGTCGAGCGGCGCAGCATCGCCGATCACCGCTGGTGGCCGCCGGCCGAGTTGGCGGCCAGCGGCGAGCGGTACTACCCGGCCGGGTTGCCGGCTCTGCTGAGCCGCCTGCTGCAACCGACTGCCGGAGCCGGCCGGGGCGAGGCGTCGTGCTGACCCCGCCGCGTACCGTCGTGCGCCGTGAGGCAGGCCTGTACGCCCTGGAGCGGGCCCTGCAACGCCGCGGCTTCCGGCAGGTGGCCGGCGCCGACGAGGCCGGACGGGGAGCGTGCGCCGGCCCGCTTGTCGCCGCCGCGGCGGTGCTGCCCGAGGGGCGGCGCGGCGAGATCGAAGGCCTTGCCGATTCGAAGCTGCTCACCCCCGCCAGCCGGGAGCGGGTGTACGCCGAGGTCGTCGACCGGGCGCTGGCGTACGCCGTGGTGATCATCCCCGCCGAGGAGGTCGACGCCAGGGGGCTGCACGTGTGCAACCTGGCGGCGATGCGACGGGCGCTGGCCTCGCTCACCACCCGACCCGAGTACGTCCTGACCGACGGCTTCGGCGTGGACGGCCTGGGCGTGCCGGGGCTGGCAGTGTGGAAGGGCGACCGGGTGGCGGCGTGCGTGGCGGCGGCAAGCGTGCTCGCGAAAGTCACCCGAGACCGGATCATGGTGGAGTTGGACGAGGTGTTCCCGGCGTACGGGTTCGCCGAGCACAAGGGCTACATCACCCCGGAGCACAGCGCGGCGCTGCGGGAGCATGGGCCGTGCCGTGAGCACAGGTTCTCGTACGTCAATGTCGCCGCTGTCTCCGGGCGCGACGGCCGGCCGCCGCGCGCTCGGCGGCCCGTCGGCCCGGCCGCGGACGAGCCGATGGGGCGCTCCTGGGCGTCAGGGGGTACCGTCGGCGTGGCGTTGGGCGAGCAGCCTCGGCCTCCGGCGCCGGTGGGGGAAGATGTGGCCATGGAAGGCGGAGTGCGATGAGCGCGGAAGATCTCGAAAAGTACGAGACCGAGATGGAGCTGCAGCTCTACCGGGAGTACCGCGACATTGTCCGTCAGTTCTCCTACGTGGTGGAGACGGAGCGCCGGTTCTACCTGGCGAATCAGGTCGACCTGCACGTGCGCAACTCCGACGGCGAGGTCTACTTCGAGGTCGAGATGCACGACGCCTGGGTGTGGGACATGTACCGTCCTGCCCGCTTCGTCAAGAACGTCCGGGTGATGACGTTCAAGGACGTCAACGTCGAAGAGCTGGAGAAGCCCGACATCTCACTGCCTGCCGACTCCGGCTTCGGGGGCTGACCCCCACTCGGCCGCACCACGGGCCCCCACCCGTGGCGCAGCCGTAGCCGGTCACTCGGCAGGCACCACGACCTCGACGCGCTGCACCAGGTTGTTGGCGAAACCGCCACGGTTCCACGGCTGCTCGACCGGCTGGGTACGCCCCGACGCGTCGGTCGCCCGCGCGCTGAGCACGTACCGGCCCGGCGTCGCCGTCCACTCGTGCCGCCACCGCCGCCAGGCGAAGTCCCCGCCCGCTGCCCGATCCAGCTCGGCCGGCACCCAACTCGCCCCGCCGTCGACCGTCACCTCCACCGAGACCACAGGCGCGTGCCCCGACCAGGCCCGACCGTCCAGCGTGCACGGTCCCGGCCGCACCACCCTCCGGCGCGACATGAAGTCGGGGAAACCGGGCGGCCGTACCAGCGCACGAGGCTCGATCCGGGTGACAGGCACGCCCGGGTCGTCGGTGTCGCGGCGCACCCGGTAGGCCACTGCGTTCTGGTAGCCCTCGAACGGCTCCGTCCGGACCTCGATCGACCGCAGCCACTTCACGTGCGCCATGCCGTACCAGCCCGGCACGATGAGCCGCAGCGGCGCGCCGTGCTGCGGCAGCAGGGGAGCGCCGTTCATCTCGTACGCCAGCAGCACCTCCTCGCGCAGCGCGTCGGTGACCGGCAGCCCTCGCTGATAGTCCTGCTCCACCCCGCGCTCGACACCGTGATCCGCGCCGGTGAAGACCACGTCCACAGCGTCCGGCCCGAGACCCGCCTCGCGCAGCAGCGGCGCCAGCGGGGTCCCGGTCCACTCGGCGTTGCCGACCGCCTCGACCAGCCAGGGCTGGCTCACCGGCCGGGGATGCAGCAGCGCCCGACCGTTTCCGGCGCACTCCAAGGTGACCTGGTGCGTGACCCGGGGCCGCTCGCGCAGCTCCGCCAGGGTGACGGCCAACGGCCGGTCCACCGCGCCACCGACGGTCAGCACGTGATCGGTCGTGTCCACGTCCGGGATGTCGTAGTGGATCAGCAGGTAGTGCAGCCCGGCCGGCGTGACGTCGTAGCGCAGCGCCTCCAGCGGGATGCCGTGGTTGCGCGTGGCGAGCTGCAACTCCTCGGCACTGATCGCCTCGTCCGGCTCGGCGAGTCGGGACGGGTCACTCACGTCGGCCACCGCCGGCGTCCGGTCATCGACAGTGGTCATACGGCCTCCCCGGTCCCGTACGGCGGCGCCCCGCCGCACCGGTCCAGCCTAGGCCTCCTCGACGTTGCGAACATGGCCGGGCAGCGCGACCGGGCGGAGTCAGCGCCGTGTCGCCCACCACCGGTACGCCGGTTGGGCATAGCAGATCATCTGCTGCTTCGGGTGGTCGTCCACAACGCGGCTGGTTGTCCACAGCTTCGTCTTACGGGGTGGCGGACCACTCGGCCTCGGCCGCAGGCTGCCGTCATGCGACCGCCATCCGCCGCGCGCCTCGGCTCGATCCGCCGTACCGTGCTGCTCTGCGCCGCACTTCCGCTCGCACTGGCCGTCCAGCTCAGCGGCCTGGCGTTGGTCTTCGCGGCGGTACCGGACAGCCCGTCGGCACCTGCCGTCCCGGTGGCGGGGCTGGCGTCCGTCGACGCCGGGCCGTCGCGGTTCCGCTGGCCGGTCGACGGGCCGCCCCGCCTGGTGCGCCGGTTCGACCCGCCGCCCCGGCCGTGGCTGGCCGGGCACCGGGGCGTGGACCTTGCCGCCCAGGCCGGCGCGGTGATCCGCAGCGCCGGGCCGGGCACCGTGCTCTTCGCCGGCGTGGTGGCCGGCCGACCGGTGGTCACCGTGGGCCACGCCGGCGGTTTGCGGACCACCCACGAGCCGGTCCAACCGGCGGTACACCCCGGCCAGCCGGTCACCGCCGGTACGCCGCTGGGCGAGCTCCTGCCCGGCCATCCGGGCTGCCCGGCCGAAGCCTGCTTGCACTGGGGGCTGCGGCGCGGCGAGGAGTACCTCGACCCCTTGGCGCTGCTCGGCCTGGGCCCGGTGCGCCTGCTCCCGGTCGGCGGCTCCAGTGCCGGCGAGGTCAGCGGGCCGGTGCGGGCGGGGTCAGCTTTGGTGGGGTCGGCGCCGGCCGTTTCAGCGTTGGGCGAGCAGGGCCGGCAGGCGCACGGCCAGCCGCTCGTACTCGTCGGCCATGTTGTAGACCTGACCGGTCAGCCGCAGCCACCCCCGGTTGCTCCAGCTCATCACCGCAACCTCGGTGGCGAGGCGTTCGCTGATCCGCGTCTGCAACGCCCGCGCCGCGTCGATGGTGGTTGCCGTGCCGGCAGGCAGCGGAATGAGGCGCAGGGACACCCCCGGCCCGCCGGGCGTGGGCAGGTCGGCGGGGCGCACTCCCAGCGCGTCCCCGACCACCCGCTGGCCGTACGCGGCGAGCGCGGCATTGTGCGCCCGCACCCGGTCCACACCGAGACTGCGCATCGTGAACAGGCCAGCCGGGGCAGCCAACCAGGAGGTGTAGTCGAGAGTCGCCTGCCACTCGACCCGGGCCGGAAAGCCGGAGTCCTGCTCCCAGGAGACCACGAGCGGCTCGATCCGGTCCCGCCACTGCGGTGCCACAGTCAGTACGGCGGTCCCGCGTGGGGCGTACGCCCACTTGTGCATGTTGCCGGCCCAGAAGTCGGCGCCGATGCTTGCCACAGTGGCCGCCAGCATGCCCGGGGCGTGCGCGGCGTCCACCAGAACCGGCACGCCGTGTTCGCGGGCCACTCCGACGATGGCGGCGGTCGGGAAGAGCTTGGCCGTGGCCGAGGTGAGCTGGTCGATGACGAGCAGCCGGGTACGCCCGGGGCGCAGGCCGGCGCGGATGGTCTGCACGATCTGCTCGTCGGTGGCGTCCAGCGGGATCGGCAGGACCCGGCTGACCGCCCCGGTGCGCCGGCACTCGCGCTCGATGGCCAGGCTCACCGCCCCGTACCCGTGATCGGTGCTGACCACCTCGTCACCGGGTTGCAGGCCCACCGACTGGAGCACCACGGCGACGCCTGTGGTCGTGTTGCCCACCAGGGCGCTGCCGTCCGGGTCGGCACCCAGGAACCCGGCGAGGTGACGGCGGGTGTGCGCGATCCGGTCGACGAGCCCCTGGGTGAAGAACCGCAGAGGGTTGGACTCCATCTCGTCGCGCAGCCGCTGCTGGGCTCGCTGCACGGCGATCGGTACGGCGCCGAACGAGCCGTGGTTGAGGTGGCTGACCGCCGGGTCCAGGGAGAAGAGCAGGCGGGCGCCCGGGATCGGCTCGGGGGGCTGCGGGACGCTCACTTGATGATCGTAACCGCCGAGGCTTCTCGTCCTCCGCCCGTTGATCAGGCGCGGGGGTGCGCCTGCCGGTACGCCGCACGCAGCCGCTCGACCGAGACGTGCGTGTAGATCTGGGTGCTGGCAAGCGACGAGTGGCCGAGCAGCTCCTGGACGGCACGCAGGTCCGCACCGCCTTCCAGCAGGTGGGTGGCTGCGGAGTGACGCAGGCCGTGCGGGCTGGTCCTGGGGAGGCCTGCGGCTTCGGCGTACGCGCCGACGACCTGCCGCGCGGTGGTCGGGTTGAGCCGTCCACCTCGCGCGCCGAGCAGTAGCGCGTCACCCGAGTGGCCGCCGACCAGTGCCGGCCGGCCTCGGCGCAGCCAGTCGTCCAGGGCACGCTGTGCCGGCACCCCGTACGGCACCGAGCGCTCCCGCCCGCCCTTGCCGAACACCCGGATCACCCGACGACCGTGGTCGACGTCCCCGACATCCAGGCCGCAGGCCTCGCTGATCCGCACGCCTGTGGCGTAGAGCAGTTCCAGCAGCACCCGGTCGCGCAGCGGCACCGCCTCGACCGCTGCGGTTTCTGCCGAGTCCGATGACGGCTCGGCTGCCGGCGGTGCCGGTCGGGCAGGTGCCTCGACCAGGGCGGCGGCCTGGTCGGCGCGCAGGACGGTGGGCAGCTCCCGGTGCGCGCGAGGGCTGGCCAGCGCGGCACCCACGTCGGAGGGGAGCAGCCCAGCCCGGTGAGCCCACGCGCTGAACGCCCGCGCCGAAGCGGCCCGCCGCGCCAACGAGGTGCGGGCCGCACCGGTGGTTCGCTGCCGCGCCAACCAGCTGCGCAGCACGGACAGGTCCAGCTCGGCCAGCTCCACGCAGCCCATCCGTACGGCGTGGTCGAGCAGCGAGACGACATCCGTGACGTACGCGCGGACGGTGTGCGCCGAACGGTTACGCACCCGGGACAGGTGCTCGGCGAAGTCGTCAACGGCGTCGCGCAGCGGCGGTGGTAGCGCCTGGTGCATGGCCCGGCTGCCCCGGTCGGTACGGCTCATCGCTGTCGCACCGACCGAGCCGGCCGAGCCGCCGGCGCTGACCGAGTCGACTGCCACGGCCGTGCCGATCGCGCGGTCACGCGGGCCTGTCGATCGGGCCGGGCGTCCTCACTGACTGCGCGCACGGGACCAGCCTACGGTCGAGCCGGGCCGTGGTGGCAGTCGTGCGTGGCTGACGAGGGTTGCGGTCAGGCTGGGGAGAGGAGGCAGAACTCGTTGCCTTCCGGATCGGCGAGGACCGTCCACGGGACGTCCGGGCCCAGGCCGATGGCTGTGGCGCCCAGAGTGCGCAGTCTGGCCGCCTCGGTCTCCACGTCGTCACCCGGGTACGGCCGGACGTCGAGGTGGACGCGGTTCCACCCGGTCTTCACCTCAGGTGTGCGGAGGAACTGCAGATAGGGGCCGACGCCCTTTGCCGACCGCAGTACGGCGTTGTGGTCGGTCACCTTGTGCACGGTCCAGTCCGTGGCCTCGCCCCAGAAGCGTGCCATCGCCCGCGGATCCGCGCAGTCGACAACGACAGTGGCGATCGGTCCGGTGTCCCGGATCGCGTCGCGCCAGTCCAGCACGCAGAACTCGTTGCCCTCCGGATCGGCCAGGACCGTCCAGGGGACGTCACCCTGGCCGACGTCGGCGGGTGTCGCGCCGAGGTCCATCAGGCGTGTGACCAACTCCGCGTGATGGGCTGCCGAACCGGTGGCGAGGTCGACGTGCACGCGGTTCTTCACCGTCTTCACGTCCGGGTAGGCGACGAGGTCGATGCAGACGGCCACTGGGTCGGGATAGACGAAGCCCTCCGGTTCGAGGTTTGTCACGCCGGGTCCCTCGCTGGACATTTCCCAGCCGAGCGCCGCCGCCCAGAATGCGCCGAGCGCGGAGTGGTCCCGAGCCTTCATGTTGATCTGTACGAGCCGCGTTGCCATGCCGGCGATGGTAGGTGTTCTGGCCGTGGACAGGGGACCTATAACGACCCGGGGGTCTCCGTCTCCGTTGTTGCCGGCGTCCCTCGCTTCGGGCTGGCGGGTGGGGCGAGGGCGTAGCCGTCCTCGCGGCGCGCCACGAGGGCCAACTCCTCCAACAGCGACAGTTTGCGCAACGCGGTGCGCAGGTCCACACCGGCGCGGGCCGCGAGCGCGTCCACACCCCGTACGCCTCGGCGGGGCAGCGCCTCCAGCAACGACCGCGCGTCGTCATCGAGGGTGTCGGCGGGCCGCTGCGGGCCTCTGGCGAGCGGGGCGAGGTCCGCGCCGATCCGGCCCACCTCCTCCAGGACGTGTGCCACGCCGGTGACCAGCCGCACCTTCGGCTGCTCGCGGAGCAGTTCGTGCACGCCGACGGACATCGCCGAGGTCACCGGCCCGGGGACCACCATCGTCACGCGGCCGGTGTAGATGGCCCGGCGGGCGGTCTGCGTCGCGCCGCTGCGCGCCGACGCCTCCACCACAACGGTGCCGACCGTGCCTGCGGCGATGACCCTGTTGCGGATCAGGAACCGGGGCCGCAGCGGCTCGGCGCCGGGCGGCCACTCGCTGACCAGCAGCCCGGTGTCGGCGATCCGGTCGAAGAGAGCGGTGTTGCCGACCGGGTACGGCCGGTCCACCCCGCAGGCCAGCACCGCCACTGTCACCCCGCCGGCGTTGAGGGCGCCACGGTGGGCGGCCGCGTCGATGCCGAACGCCCCACCGGAGACGACAGTCCAGTCCCGCTCGGCCAGCCCGTACCCCAACTCGGTGGCGACGTGCTGCCCGTAACCGGTGGCGGCCCGTGCCCCGACCACTGCCACCGAGCGGTCCAGCGCTTCGCCGAGCGGCCAGCCACCGCGTACCCAGAAGCAGAGTGGTGGGGCGGTCTCGACGTCCACCCGGCGGCTGGCGTCCGGTAGGCGCAGCTTGGCCAGGCCCGCCACCCGGGTAGGCCACTCGTCGTCGTCAGGGGTGACCAGCCGGGCGCCGAGCCGGTCCGCCCGGTCGAGGGCTTCGGCTGCCACCGCCCGCGCGTCACCGGCCGCCGACCGGGCCGCCACAGTGCCGTTCAGTTGGCCGTCGGGACTGCCGCCGTCGAGCAGCAGGTCCAGGGTCGCCACCGGGCCCAGACGGTCGACCAGTTGGTACACGGCTCGGGTGCCTGGTTCGGCGAGCCAGGTCAGTGCCACCCGGGCCAGCCTGCGCTCCTCGTCGGTGCCGCTCACGCTTGCTCCCCCGTCCGTAGTTGGATCGCCTCCCGTACGTCATCGCGGTCCGGCCGGTCCCGGCCGTCCAGATCCGCGATGGTCCAGGCCAAACGGATCACCCGGTCGAAGCCACGCGCCGACAGCGACCCGGAGTCGAGTCGTTTGCGCAGCTCGGCGGTGGCCTGCGCCGGCAGCCGCCACGGCGGCCGGCGCAGATGCGGGCCTTCCACCTCGGCGTTGAGCCGCCGGCCGAGGCCGGCCCAGCGTTTGGCCGCCGCCTGCCGGGCCGCCGCCACCCGCGCGGCGACCGTCATCGAGGACTCGGCGTCGCCCTCGGCCGCCATCAGCTCCGCGGCCCGCAACGGCATGAGCCGCACCTGGACGTCGATGCGGTCGAGCAGCGGCCCGGAGAGCCGACCCAGGTAGCGGCGGCGGGCCAGCGGCGAGCACTCGCAGTACGCGTCGCCTGCCGGTTTCGCGCACGGGCACGGATTGGCCGCGAGCACCAGCTGTGTCCGGGCCGGGTAGACGGTGCCGCCTCCGCTGCGGCTCAACTGCACGCGGCCGTTCTCCAGCGGCTGCCGCAACGCTTCCAGGGCGCCCTTGCTGAATTCGGGAGCTTCATCCAGAAACAGCACCCCCCGGTGGGCGAGCGACACCGCGCCGGGACGGGCCAAACCGGAACCACCGCCGACAAGCGACGGGACCGTGGCGGTGTGGTGCGGGGCCTGGAACGGTGGGCGGCGCAGCAACCGGCCACCCGGTGGCAGCAGCCCGGCGACCGAGTGCAGCGCCGTCACCTCCAACGCCTCGTCGTCCTCCAACTCGGGCAGGATCGACGGCAGCCGTTCGGCGAGCATCGTCTTGCCGGCTCCCGGTGGACCGAGCAGCGCCACGTGGTGCCCGCCTGCGGCGGCGACCTCAAGCGCGCGCCGACCCATCTGCTGCCCGGCGACGTCGGCGAGATCCGGGCCGCCGGTGGTCGGCGTCGAGGTGGCCGCCGGAGGGTCGATCAGCGGGCTGCCGTCGCGCACGAAGGCGACCAGCCGATGCAGGGTGTCCACGGCCCGTACCCGTACGCCGGGGATGACCGCCGCCTCGGCGGCGTTGCCGACGGGAACGATCACCCGGCCGACGCCGGCCTTGGCCGCGGCGGCGACCATCGGCAGGACCCCACGTACCGGTCGGACGGTCCCGTCCAGCCCCAGCTCCCCGAGGACCACCACCCCCTCCAGGGGCAGCAGCGGCAGCTCACCCGAACCGCCCAGCAGCGCGGCGGCGATGGCCAGGTCGAACGCCGAGCCGAACTTCGGCAGCGTGGCCGGCAGCAGGTTCAGAGTGATCCGCCGGTTGGGCCAGCGCTGGCCGGAGTTGACCACAGCGGCGCGGACCCGGTCCCGGGCCTCGTGCAGGGCGGTGTCCGGTAGCCCGGAGATCACCACCGCCGGCAGTCCGGCAGCCAGGTCGGCCTCGACCTCGACGAGGTGGCCGGTGACTCCGACCAGCCCTACGCACAGCACCTTCGCGTAGCTCACGGCACGTCACCGCCGGCCCGCCCTCGGACGGCGCGCATCAGAACGCACCTTTGAGGTGGTCGACCTGGGCCGCACCGGCGTCGGGCAACCGCACCGAGAGAACGTCGAACCGCACCTCGTCGGCGGTCGTACCGGTCTCGGCCAGCCAGCGCGCGGCGAGCCCGCGCAGCCTGCGGGCCTTGGCCGGCACGACCGCCTCCGCCGGGGTGCCGAAGGCGTCGCCCCGGCGGGTCTTCACCTCGCAGAAGGCGAGGACCGGCCCGTCCCAGGCGATGATGTCGATCTCCCCGTCGGGGCAGCGCCAGTTCCGGGCGATGGGCCGCAACCCCGCCTCGGTCAGGTGCCGGGCGGCGCACCGCTCGCCGTACGCGCCGACCGCCTGGTTCCGCTTAGTCATGGGCGGCACGGTGCCCGCCCGGACACGACCGCCGCGACCCCGAATGCCCGCGCCTGTGGACAACTGGTGTCCTGTGGACAGCCGAACGATCATGCCCGCGGTGTGCTAGGTAAACCTCGACGCGGCACAGGTGCCCAGGTGAGGTGGGCGACCACTCAACGCGCGGGCCTGGAATGGCGCCGGCGCAGCCGGTCGAATACGGTGCCGGACGTGGACGGACGACGGAGTTTTCCCGAAGACCAGGAGCCGCGCTGGTATTCCGACGAGCGAGGTCGCGCCTACGGCGAGTCGGAATGGCGTGGCACGGGCGATCCGCGGTACCGGGACGACAACGTTCCCGAGCAGCGGGGCACCGAGAAGGACAGCCTCGGCGAGAGCGAGTCCGGTCGATTCGCGGCCGTGCCGGACCGGACCGGCGAGCCGGACTCCGGCCGTTTCGGCGCGGTGGATGCGGCGCGGTTCGGCACGACCGAGCCGGACTCCGGCCGTTTCGGCGCGGTGAATGTCGCGCGGTTCGCCTCGACCGAGCCGGACTCGGGCCGTTTCGGGGCCGTGGAAAACGCCCGGTTTGCCTCGCCCGAGCCGGACTCCGGACGCTTCGGTGCCGTCGACGCCCAACCCGGGCGGTTCGGCGCGATCGAGGCCGATTCCGGGCGTACCGCAGCGGTCGATCCGCTTGGTGGGGCCCTGCCGGATCCGGACGATTACCGGGCCAGCCGGTCATGGCGAGCGGACCGGGACCCGTCGGAGGTCTCCGGGGAGCTGCCCGGGCGTCGGGCCGCCCGGGATCCTTCGGAGATCTCCGGGGAACTGCCCGGACGCCGGGCCGCCCGGGATCCTTCGGAGATCTCCGGCGAGTTGCCCGGACGCCGGGCCGCCCGGGAGTCGCCCGGGATGGGCTCCCCGCTGGCGGCAGGCCCCGACGAGGGCGCGCAGGTGACGTCCGCAGGTGATCCGCCGGTCGCCGCGCTCGCCGATCATGCCCGTCCCGCCCCGTTCGGCGGGTACCCGATCGTCGAACCGAACCGGGGCGGTGAGCAGCCGAACCCGCTGGAGATGCCGACCGGGCCGATGCCGGGGATCGGCCCTCGCCCGGACCTGCCCGCAGCCGAGCCGTCCGCGTATCCGCCGGCCACCGATGGCGTGTATCGGACCCGCCGCCCGGCGCTGGCCGTACTCTTCGCCCTGTTGGTGTTGATCTTCGAGGTTCCCGCGGTGCGGGTGCTGCTGGCGGGCGTCACCGGCGATCCGGTGGACGCCGGAAACGTGGTGGTCGGTATCGCCCTGGTCGCCGGGCTGCCGATCTTCGCAAACGGGCTGTACGGGCTGCGAACCGGAGGTCTGGCGCTGTCCGACAGCGGCAGGGGCTGGTTGCGTCCGCCGACTGCCTACCTGACCGTCGGCCTGGTGCTCTTCGTGGCCGCCGCCCTCGCCGCGGGCTGATCCGCCCGGCCCGCCGCGCGGTCGACGACCTCGGGCGACCGGCCGATCCCCCGACAACGAGGAGCCGGGCGACCGGTGATCCCCAACAACCAGGAAACAGTGGCCTCCGGCGACGAGGAGGCCACTGTTTCCATGAAGTAGCGCGGTCAAGGGGGCGTAAGGGGCCGCGCGTACACCCCGGGGTTGTGGGGCGGGGGAGGGGCGTACACTGGTCGACTGGCGACCGCCTTGCGCGGTCGACCTCGCGCGCCCTCTCCACGAATCGACGCGGAGCGACGGCCTCCCTGGTCCCGATCTTGGTCGGGTCCACCATGGGTCGGCGACCAGGCGCCAGGACGCCCGGCCACCGGCCGGGCGTGACAACCAGGGACCTTGAGGAGTACCCCAACCATGGCCGTCGTGACCATGCGTCAGCTGCTGGAGAGCGGTGTCCACTTCGGGCACCAGACCCGGCGCTGGAACCCGAAGATGAAGCGCTTCATCATGACCGAGCGCAACGGCATCTACATCATCGACCTGCGCCAGACCCTCGAGTACATCGAGAAGGCGTACGAGTTCGTGCGTGGGACCGTCGCCGAGGGTGGCAGCATCCTCTTCGTCGGCACCAAGAAGCAGGCCCAGGAGGCCATCGCCGAGCAGGCGACGCGGGTCGGTCAGCCGTACGTCAACCACCGCTGGCTCGGTGGCATGCTGACCAACTTCCAGACCGTGTACAAGCGGCTTCAGCGGATGAAGGAGCTGGAGGGCCTGGGTGACCTCAGCGGCACCGCCGCCGGTTACACCAAGAAGGAGACCCTGCAGCTCTCCCGCGAGAAGATCAAGCTGACCCGCACCCTCGGTGGTCTGCGGGACATGCAGAAGCTGCCGGCCGCGGTCTGGATCGTCGACACCAAGAAGGAGCACATCGCCGTCGACGAGGCCCGCAAGCTGGGCATCCCGGTGATCGCGGTGCTGGACACCAACTGCGACCCGGACGAGGTCGACTTCCCGATCCCGGGTAACGACGACGCGATCCGCTCGGCCGAGCTGCTGACCAAGGTCGTCGCCGCCGCCGTCGCGGACGGTCTGATCGCGCGTTCCGGCCGTCGTCGGGGCACCGACGAGAAGCCCGAGGGTGTCGCGAGCGACGAGCCGCTGACCGAGTGGGAGCGCGAGCTTCTCGAGCCGAAGAAGGCCGACGAGTCGGCCGCCCCGGCCGAGCAGCCGGCCGTTGCCGCCGCCGAGCAGCCCGCCGCCCCGGCTGAGCAGCCGGCGCAGGCCGCCACCGAGCAGCCGGCGGCCGCGACCGCGGAGTGATCGCACCGTCGCTGCCCCGCCGTCCGTTTTTCCAGGCGCGGGGCAGCGACGGTACGCCGGGCACGAACCGCCCGGATCCGGGTAACCGGCACCTCTGACCATCCACACGCCGTCTCAACATCGAAGAGAGAGCCATGTCCCAAATCACCGCCGCGGACGTCAAGAAGCTCCGCGACCTCACCGGCGCCGGCATGATGGACAGCAAGAAGGCGCTGACCGAGGCCGAGGGCGACTTCGACAAGGCCATCGAGATCCTGCGCGTCAAGGGCGCCAAGGACGTCGGCAAGCGGGCCGGCCGTACGGCCGCCAACGGCCTGGTCGCCCACTCCGGCAAGGCGCTTCTGGAGCTCAACTGCGAGACCGACTTCGTCGCCAAGACCGAGTCGTTCATCGCGCTGGCCCAGCAGCTCGTCGAGCACGGCGAGCGCGCCGGCGTGAACACCGCCGAGGAGCTGCTCGCCACCGAGCTCGACGGCAAGGTCGTCGCGGACCTGATCCAGGAGCAGTCCGCCAAGATCGGCGAGAAGCTGGTTCTCAACCGGTTCGCCCGGGTCGAGGGCACCACGGCTGTCTACCTGCACCGCAAGGCCCAGGACCTGCCGCCGGCCGTCGGCGTGCTGGTGGCGTACACCGGCAAGACCGACGAGGCTGGCGACGCCGACGCCCGTGGCGTCGCGATGCAGATCGCCGCGATGCGGCCGAAGTACCTCACCCGCGACGAGGTTCCGGCCGACCTCGTCGAGGCCGAGCGGCGCATCGCCGAGCAGACCGCCCGCGAGGAGAACAAGCCCGAGGCGGCCCTGCCGAAGATCGTCGAGGGCCGGGTGAACTCGTTCTTCAAGGACTACGTCCTGATCGAGCAGGCGTCGGTTGCCGACAACAAGAAGTCGGTGAAGCAGATGCTGGCCGAGGCCGGCATCGAGGTCACCAAGTTCGTGCGGTTCGAGGTCGGCCAGGCCTGAGCCGCCATCGGGCGCCGTGGGTGCCCGTGGGCAGGAGACGTCGACGAGGAGGCCGCCGGTGCATGTGACAGCCACCGCGGCCTCCTCGTCACATAGGGTCGGCAGCGGCAGGTTCGCGGTAACGCGACGCACGGGGCGTGCGCGTGGGGGAAGGCGGGGCGGATGACGCAGGTTGTGAGTGACCGGACGCTGGCGGTGGACGATCCGACGGCGCCGCCGCCCGGTCGGGCACGCCGGGTGGTGCTGAAGCTGTCCGGTGAGGTGTTCGGCGGCGGCGCGATCGGCGTCGACCCGGACGTCGTCCAGGCGATCGCCCGGCAGATCGCCACAGTTGTCCGCCGCGGCGTGCAGGTCTCCGTGGTGGTCGGCGGCGGCAACTTCTTCCGTGGCGCGGAGTTGCAGAAGCGTGGGATGGACAGGGCGCGCGCCGACTACATGGGCATGCTCGGCACCGTGATGAACTGCCTCGCCCTTCAGGACTTCCTGGAGAAGGAGGGCATCGAGACCCGGGTGCAGACCGCGATCACGATGGCCCAGGTCGCCGAGCCGTACATCCCGCTGCGGGCGATCCGGCACCTGGAGAAGGGCCGTGTGGTCATCTTCGGCGCGGGCGCGGGCATGCCGTACTTCTCGACCGACACGGTGGCCGCCCAGCGGGCGCTGGAGATCCGGGCCGACGTGGTGCTGATGAGCAAGAACGGCGTGGACGGCGTCTACTCCGCCGACCCGCGGGTCGACCCCACCGCCAGTAAGTTCGACTCGATCACCTTCTCCGAGGTGCTGCAACGCAACCTGCGGGTGGCCGACGCGGCGGCGTTCAGCCTCTGCATGGAGAACGGCCTGCCGATGCTGGTCTTCGGTGCGCAGGGTGACGACACAATCATCCGCGCGGTGGGTGGCGAGAAGATCGGCACCCTGATCACCGCCTGACCCCGCCCAGCCCGGGCACCGGCAACGGTGGCCTGACGACTTTCCGCAGAGCCCACGACGAGCACAGAAGGAGGCGAGGAGACCGGTGATCGACGACACCCTCCTCGAGGCCGAGGAGAAGATGGAGCGTGCGGTTGAGCACGCCAAGGAGGAGTTCGGCGCGATCCGTACCGGCCGCGCCAACCCCGCCATGTTCTCCAAGATCATCATTGACTACTACGGCACGCCGACGCCGCTGACCCAGATGGCGTCCGTCGCGATCCCCGAGCCGCGTATGGCGATCATCAAGCCGTACGACAACTCGCAGATCAACGCGATGGAGAAGGCGATCCGCGACTCGGACCTCGGGGTCAACCCGAACAACGAGGGCAACCAGCTGCGCATCCTGCTCCCGCAGATGACCGAGGAGCGCCGCCGCGACATGATCAAGGTGGCCCGGCACAAGGGCGAGGAGGCCAAGGTGGCCATCCGCAACGTCCGCCGCCGTGGCAAGGAGGAGCTGGACCGGATCGTCAAGGACGGCGAGGCAGGCGAGGACGACGGTCGCCGCGCCGAGAAGGAGCTGGACGACCTGACCCAGCGCTACGTGGCCAGCGTCGACGACCTGGTCAAGCACAAGGAGACCGAGCTGCTGGAGGTCTGAGGACCACCCCCCGGCCGCCGCCGGGTGCGCAGCCGACGTGAGGCCCGACCCGATCCGGGGCCGGGCCTCGTGCCGTACCGGCGGCTGGTGGGGGCCATCCTCACCTGCCGGCCGGATAGGCATCGGTGGATCGAGGGCCGACGTCGACGCGGTCACCGACAGCGAGGCACCCGAGCCGACGTCGGCGTCACGGCGCTCGTCGGGAGCGGGCAACGGGCTGGGGCCCTCGTCCGCCTCGCCCCGGCCACGTGTGCAGTAGGCTCGTCAGGATTCCCGGCCACCAGGCGGTGAACACCGGGAATCGACCGACCGTCGGGGCGGTCAAGTCGGAGGAACATCGCGCTTGTAGGGGATGCTTGTGGTCTTGCGTCATGTGGTGGTTCTCGTGCCGCATCGCGGTGCGTGATGTCCCGCCCCGACCCCTACACAGGTGAGCCTCCCGGCTGGGACCGGCCGGAGCGCCGGGTTGCCCTGCCCTGGCCCGAGCCTGAACTTGAGGCAGGCCAGTGGAACAGCCGTCCGGCAGCAGGCCCCGAGGTGTACGCCGAGCCGCGTACCCGTCCGGACGTCCAGCCGCACCCGGCAGATCCGTACGCCGAGCGTGATCGGCCCGCCCGCCCCGACGACTGGGACCGGCGCGAGGACGAGCAGAACGAGACCGACCGGTACGACGGCCTTCCGTTGGCGGCCGACGGCCCGCTCCGTCACGAGAACGGCGACCGGCCGGCCCGTTACGAGAACGGCGACGGGCCGGTCCGTCACGAGAACGGCGACGGGCCGGTTCGCCACGACGATGACGCCGGCTTTCCACAGTCCAGCTCGCGCCGATCGGGGCCGACCTCGGGCCGGACCCGGTGACCGAGCCGACGCCGACCGCCGGTCGGCGGCAGAAGGGCCGGCGGCGGGCCAGCGTCGACCGACCGGCCACCCATCAGGTGGGTACGGGGCGGGCCGGCCGGAACCTGCCGGCGGCCATCGGTGTCGGGCTCAGCCTCGGCGCGCTGATCGTGGTGCCGCTGGTCTTCTACCCCCTGGCCTTCCTCGTTGTGGTCGCCGCCGCTGTCGCTGTCGGCATCTGGGAGATGGCCCGGGCGGTCCGGCGCAGTGGGGCACATCCGCCGCTGGTGCCGCTGATCGCCGGTGGCGTGCTGACCATCGGCCTGGCGTGGTTCGCCGGCCCGGACGCGCTGAGCCTGGGTCTGCTGGTGACCGTGCTGGGCACGATGATCTGGCGGTTGGGTGACGGTCCGGCGGGCTTCCAGCGGGATCTCACAGCGTCCACCCTGATCGCGGTCTACGTGCCGTTCCTCGGCGGGTTCGCGGCGCTGCTCGCGGCGGCCCCCGACGACGGGCCGCTGCGCATCCTTGTCACGTTGGTCGCGGTGGTCCTGTCCGACACCGGTGGGTACGCGGCCGGCGTCTCGTTCGGCCGCCGTCCGATGGCGCCGTCGATCAGCCCGAAGAAGTCCTGGGAGGGGTTCGCCGGCTCGGTCGCCGCGGCAGCGCTGGGCAGCGCCGTGCTGCTGTGGGTGCTGCTCGATGTGGCGCCCTGGTGGGGCGCCCTGTTCGGGGTGGCTGTCTCCGTCGCGGCGGTCCTCGGTGACCTCGCCGAGTCGATGATCAAGCGGGATCTCGGCGTCAAGGACATGAGCAACCTGCTGCCCGGTCACGGCGGCCTGATGGACAGGCTGGACTCGATCCTGTTCGCGCTGCCGACGGCGTACCTGTTGCTGGTGATCTTCGTGCCGGTGGTGGGGTGAGGCATGTATCTCGGCGGTCCGACCTTCTCGACGCGTCCGCGGGGGCGGGTTCGGGACCTCCGGCCGGGTGCGCACGGCCGAAGGCGTGACACACTGGACCAGCCATGACAAGCCTGCCGCTGATCCCCGCCCTCTCGGATGCCTCCGCCGCACGCCGGGCCTCCATGCCGCCCCAGCACCTCGCTGACCTGGACCTGGCCGGCCGCCAGGCGCTGGTCACGGAGCTGGGTGAACCCGCGTTCCGCGCCCGGCAGGTCTCCAATCACTACTTCGGGCGACTGGTCCGCGACCCGCAGGAGATGACCGACCTGCCGGCCGCCACCCGGGAACGGCTCGCCGGCCAACTGCTCCCCACGCTGCTCAACCCGGTCCGCGAGCTGGCCTGTGACGACGGCGCGACCCGCAAGGCGCTCTGGCGACTGCACGACGGCGCGTTGGTGGAGAGCGTGCTGATGGGCTACCCGGACCGGGTGACGGTCTGCATCTCCAGCCAGGCGGGTTGCGGCATGGCCTGCCCGTTCTGCGCCACCGGGCAGGCGGGGCTCACCCGCAACCTGTCCACTGCCGAGATCGTCGACCAGGCCGTCTACCTGGCGGGCGTGGCGGCCTCCGGCGCTGTCGTCGGCTCACCGTCGCGGCTCTCGCATGTCGTCTTCATGGGCATGGGCGAGCCCCTGGCCAACTACAACCGGGTGATCGCGGCCATCCGTCGCCTGGTCAGCCCCGCTCCCGAAGGGCTGGGCCTGTCCCAGCGGCACATCACCGTTTCCACGGTCGGCCTGGTTCCGGCCATCCGCCGACTGGCCAGCGAAGACCTCTCCGTGACCCTTGCGTTGTCGTTGCACGCGCCCGATGATGATCTGCGCGACGAACTCGTGCCGGTAAACCAGCGCTGGAAGGTAGCCGAGGTGCTGGACGCAGCGTGGGACTACGCCGCCCGGACGGGCCGCCGCGTGTCGATCGAGTACGCAATGATCAAGGACGTGAACGACCAGCCGTGGCGAGCTGACCTGCTCGGGCGGCTGCTGGCCGGCAAGTTGGCGCACGTGAACCTGATTCCGCTCAATCCGACGCCGGGCAGCCGCTGGGACGCGAGCTCGAAGCCGGTCGAGCGGGAGTTCGTCCGCCGGTTGCGCGACGCCGGGGTGTCCACCACCGTGCGGGACACCCGGGGTCGTGAGATCGACGGTGCGTGTGGCCAACTCGCCGCCGCCGAGGACACCGACACCTTCACCGACCGCGCCGGAGAGGCACCGGCGTGACCGGGCGTGGCGAACGAGACCAGGAGACATAGTGGCGAGTCAGGGTCAGCGTTTCCGGCGCAAGGCGCTCCGCCGGGGATACAAGGTCGACGAGGTTGACGCCTTCCTCGACCGGGTCGAGGCGACGCTCGACGGCCGTCAGGTCGGCGCGCCGGTGGCCTCCCAGGAGGTCCACGACGTCGTCTTCCGGGTCCGGTTCAACGGCTACGACGAGTGGCAGGTCGACCTGCACCTGGACCGGGTCGAGCGGCAGTTGGCCGAGCTGGAGGAGCGCAGCAGCGCCGGGCGCGGTGCCGACCCCCGGATGCCCGACCGGATGGGCCCACCGGACCGGATGGGTCCGCCGATGCGCGACGACCGCGGCATGCAGCCCCTGCCTCCCCGACCGATGCCGCCGGTGCAGGCCGGGCCGCCCGCCGATCGCTACGGCCGCTACGACGAGCCCACAGGCGCGTTCGCCGGCGGTTACGACAATCCCCGAGGCGGGTACGACGCACCGCGCGGCCCGGGTGGCCCCGGTCAGATGGGCCCGGGTGGCCCGATGGGTGGGCACGGCGTCCCGCCTCGTGGCCTGCCCGCCGGCCCTGGTGGCTACGGCCCCGACGATCAGCGGATGCCGGGCGGTTACGGCCCTCCCGATGACCAGCGGACGCCCGGTGGCTACGGCCCTCCGGACGACCAGCGGATGCCAGGCGGCTACGGCCCTCCGGACGACCCGCGTGGCCCGGGCGGCTACCCGCCGGAGGAGCCCCGCTTCGACGGCTTCGAGGCAGGTCGGCGCGGCCGCGCCGACATGACCGCTGAGATCCGGATGCCCGAGCGGGACCTGCGCGACATGCGTCGTGGCCCGGCCGGCCCGCCCCCGATGCCGCAGCAGGGCATCGGCGGCCCGCCGATGGCCGGCCCGCCCGCCGTCGCCGGTCCGCCGATGGGCGGCCCGCCGATGGCCGGCCCGCCCGGCAGCGACCTGTACCGGGTCGACCAGATCCGCCGCAGCTTCCAGGTGCGCCGGTTCGGCAGCGGGTACGACCCGGATCAGGTGGACCGGTTCTTCGAGACCCTGCTCGGCGGAATGCAGGGCCGCAACCCGATGCCGGTGAACCCGAAGGATCTGGACACGCTCCGGTTCGGCCTGGTGCCCGGCGGCTACTTCGAGGCCGAGGTCGACGCCGCGCTCAAGGACGTCCAGGACATCCTCTTCGGCCGCTGACGCCGACGACACGTACGGACGAGGGCCCGTCCCCCGGGTGGGGGCGGGCCCTCGGCGTCGTCAGCCGGTCGTCCGGCGGCGGGTCGGGTCAGGAGCGCAGGCCGTTGCGCCGCAGCACGGCGTCGCCGATCACGATGATCAGCAGCAGCGCGGCCAGGCCGACCAGCCAGATGTCTTCGACCCTGCCCTCGTGGTTGCCGCAGATCATCGCCAGCAGCGCCAGCGCGGTCACCACCGCGCCGATTCGCCCGGACTTCCGGTGCCCGGGCTTGTGCTGGTCTGGCGACGTTACCGGCTCGCTTCCTGCCACTGTCGGTCCTTCCCTCGCGATCGGATCTTTGGTTAGTCTGGCACGCCTCCTGCCCGGGGCGACGCGGTGGGGGTTTCCTGGTCGTCAGGCCCGGCCCAGTCGGGCCTCATGGCACTACGGGCGTCGCGGGGCGGAGGCCAGACTCGCTCCGGTAGCGTTTGTCGTACACCTGATTGTCTGTTTGAGGGGGACTGTGCGGTGCGAGTGACCGGAACTGGGCATGCCAGCATGCGGATCGACACGGCCGCGGGCAGCATCCTGTGCGACCCATGGGTCAATCCGGCCTACTTCGCCTCCTGGTTTCCCTTCCCGGACAACTCCCTGCTCGACTGGGAGACGCTGGGGCAGGTCGACTACCTGTACGTCTCCCACCTGCACCGGGATCACTTCGACGCGAAGCACCTGCGTGACTTCATCTCCAAGGACGCCACTGTCCTGCTCCCCGAGTTCCCCACCTCGGAGATGGAGGACGAGTTCCGGGCGCTGGGCTTCACCAAGTTCCTGAAGGCGCCGAACGAGCAGGTGGTGGAGCTGCCCGGCGGCCTGAAGATCATGATTCAGGCGTTGACGAGCCCCACCGACGGCCCGATCGGCGACTCGTCGCTCTGGGTCGAGTACGACGGGGTGCGGCTGCTCAACCAGAACGACGCCCGGCCCACCGACCTGAGCGTGTTCGCCGAGCTGGGGCACGTGCACGCGCACATGCTCCAGTTCTCCGGTGCGATCTGGTACCCGATGGTCTACGAGTTGCCGCAGGCGGCGAAGACCGCGTTCGGCAAGCAGAAGCGGGACCGGCAGTTCGACCGGACCTGGCGCTACATCGACGACCTGAAGGCCGACCACGTCTTCCCGATCGCCGGGCCGCCGTGCTTCCTCGACGACGCGCTGTGGCAGTTCAACGACATCCACGGCGACGAGGGCAACATCTTCCCCGACCAGTCGGTCTTCCTCTCGGAGTACGCGAAGGTCGGCGGCACCAACGGGATCGTGCTGCTGCCGGGCAGCGTCGCGGAGGTCACCACCGACGGCGCGACCACCACCCACCCGGTGCCGATCGAGGAGTTCTTCGCGAACAAGGTCGCCCACCTGGAGGAGATGCGGGAGCGCAAGCGGCCGATCATCGAGGCGGAGAAGGCGTCCTGGCGGCACCCCGAGGTGGATGTGCTCGGCCAGATGAAGAGCCGGATCGAGCCGCTGCTCGAAGAGTCGATCTACCTGGCCAAGGGTGTGGGTGGTCCGGTGCGCTTCGACCTGGTCGGCTACGACGGGGAGAGCGTCGAGTCGATCGTGGTGGACTTCCCGGGCCAGGAGGTCCGGCCGTACGCCGACGAGAAGGTCCGCTACCGCTTCCGTACCGACCGGGCGCTCATCGAGCACCTGCTCTTCATCGACGAGGTCGACTGGGTCAACTCGCTGTTCCTGTCCTGCCGGTTCTCGGCGGCCCGGATCGGCCAGTACAACGAGTTCGTGTACGCGTTCTTCAAGTGCCTCTCCGAGGAGCGGCTGCAGTACGCGGAGGGCTGGTACGACGAGCACGAGCGCAGCACCGACGCCGAGGACATCACATTGGGCGACTGGGTGGTGCAACGCCGCTGCCCGCACCTGAAGGCCGACCTGACCCGGTTCGGCATCGTCGAGGGCGACCAGCTCACCTGCCAGTTGCACGGCTGGCGCTTCGACCTGCCCTCCGGCCGCTGCCTGACAAGCGTCGGCCACAAGGTGAGAGCCCACCGAGTAGACGCAGAAACCCCAGCCCCAGCAGGCGAAGCCCTGACCTGATCCCCGCTGATCCCCGTCGATCCCCGCTGATCCCCGTCGATCATGGGGTTGTGGTGGATGACAAAAGCCGCTCCCGTTCCCATAACGGGCACCACAACTCCATGATCGACCGAGGTGGCGCGCGGGGTTAGCGGTTTAGGTCTTTCAGGATTCGGCGGGCTGCGTTGTGGCCTGCTGCTCCGATCACGCTGCCCGCCGGGTGGCAGCCGGCGCTGCCGGCGTACAGGCCGTCGATGCCTGTGGCGTAGGGCATCCGGTCGGTGAACGAGACGGTGTTGTCGACGTGGTGGATATGTCCGCCGGTGATGCCGAAGTGCGCCTCGATGCCGGGTGGGGCCAGCGGCACCGCGTCGGCGATCAGGTCCCCGGTGCCGGGGGCGTACCGCTCGACGATCTCGATGAGCCGGTCGGTGTAGCCGGGAAGTTCCGCGTCCCACGTCGTGCCGGCCAGCTCGTAGGGCACCGACTGCACGAACAGCGCCGACGAGTGGTGCCCGGCGGCGTCGGAGAGCGACGGGTCGACTGTCGTGTGCAGGTACCACTCGATCGTGGGCTCCGCCGGCAGCCGTCCGGCCTGCACGTCCGCCCACATGGCGCGCAGCGCGGCCATCGGTGAGGTGGTGTCCCCACCGACCAGTGACGCCGAGCCGGGCAGCAGGTGGATGGTCGAGCCGAACGGGCTCGGCGCGTCCGCCGGTAGGCAGGCGAACCGCGGCAGTCCGGTCAGCGCCAGGTTGAGCTTCAACGTGGTGCCGGGGCGGCGGACCGCCGCCATCCGTTCGCCGAGCGCCGCCGGCAGCGCGCCGTCGGGCACCAGGTCCATCAGCCGGTACGGGTCACACGCGCCGAGCACCACTTTGGCGGTGACCTGCCGGCCGTCGGCCAGTACGACGCCGCTCACCGCGCCGCCGTCCACTGTCACGGCGCTCACCGGCGTACCCGTCAGGATCGTCGCCCCGGCGGCGCGCGCGGCCCCGGCGAACGTCGCGGAGACGGTGCCCATTCCACCTTCGACGATCATCCAGGTGCCGCCGGAGCTGGGGAGCCTGCACATGTTGTGCACGAGGAAGTTGTGGCCGGTGCCGGGGTCGTCCGGGCCGGCGTTGAGGCCGGAGAGGCCGTCGGTGACGGCGTACATGCTGACCAGCAGTTCGGAGCGGAACTCGAACCGGGCCAGGTAGTCCGCGACCGAGCCCCGGACCATGTCGACGAAGACCTGCCGCAGTGCCGGGCGGACGTGCCGCTCGGCGGTCTCCTCGGCGCTCAGCGGCTCGGCCAACCATGCCGGGGCGAGGTCCGCGCGCAGCGCGGCCAACTCGTCCTGCATGGCATCGTCGGCGGCAACGTCGGCACGGGAGAAGAACTGGACGAGCTGCGCCCGGTTGGCGGAGGTGTCACTGCCGGCCAGCAGGTACGGCGAGCCGAGGCCGCCCGGTGTGGGCAGGAAGTAGTGCGGGTCGCGGCGCATGACAGGGATGCGCACGTCGAGGGTGGCGAGCAGTTCCGGTGGCATCAGGCCGAGCAGGTACGAGCCTGTGGAGTGGCGTAGGCCCGGCACCTTCGGGAACGGGTTCTCGGTGCGGGCCGCACCGCCGATCACGTCGGCCGCCTCCAGCACGAGGACGTCCAGGCCGGCGCGGGCCAACAGGATGGCGGAGGCCAGGCCGTTGTGCCCGGCGCCGACGATCACGACGTCGGCGCGTGCGGGAAGTTCGCTGCTCATGCCGCGCCAGCCTAGTCGCCAGCCATCCGTTCGGTGAGCCCTTCCGCGCAGGCCGCGACGGCCACCCGCCCAGCCCGTGGCGTGATCACCCCGCGCGCTCGGCCCGCCAGTGCGAGAGAGCCAGGGTGGCGGAGTAGCCAGCCAGCACGATCACGTGGAACAGGTAGAGCCAGAGGAGAACGGCGACGCCGGCACCGATCTCGTCGAAGCCGCCGAATGGCACGCCCAGGTCCAGGGGGAGCGAGGCGAAGAGCACGAAGCCGTGCATGAAGCCCGACAGGTTGGCCGCCGTGAACGAGCCGACACCGAGCGTGGAGAGCCAGTCCGGTGAGGCCGGCCCGACCACCCGGAACACCCACATCAGCACCGGTGTCAGCACCAGCCAGACCGCAAGGAACGACAGCACCACGCCCAGCGCGCCGGCCCAGCCGCCCTGCCGGACCAGGCGGGTGGTGAGTGGCAGCGCCAGCAGGATCGACAGCAGCAGCGCGGGGGCCGGCGCGAGCAGCGGAAGCAGCAGCAGTCGGCCCCGCCAGCCGACCAGGTGCTCGTCGGTGCGGGGTGCCGCCACCGACACGAACGCCCGCCGCAGGCCCTCGCCGTACAGCGACGCGGGCAGCAGCGACGCCAACGCCAGCAGCGGGGTCAACTCCACCCCGGCGTCGACGAGCGCCTCCACCGCCCGGGGCGCACCGATCGCTGTGGGCAGGGCCTCCACGGCGTACGAGGTGAGCCGGCGTACCCGATCGGCCCCGGCGACCAGCGAGGTGAGCCAGATGGCAAGCAACGCCACAGGCACCACGGCGATCGCCCCGTAGAAGGTGATGGCGGCGGCGTGCAGCGACAGGTCCCGTCCACGTACGGGACGGAACGCGGCACTGGTGATCCGCTTTGTCCGCTGCCATGCGCTGCCCATCGCAATCTCTTTCCCTGGCGGGGAGTGCGTCACTCATTAAGATCGCCGGCCATGACGGTTGCCACCACCGAACGCCTGATCCTGCGCGACTGGACCGCCGATCCGGCCGACCTTGCCCGCATCTACGACATCTACTCCCGTCCCGAGATCACCCGCTGGTTGGAGGTGTCTCCAGGGCTGCCGATGACCGACCCGGCGCAGGCCGCCGAACGGCTGAAGTTCTGGCAGGACCGGCACGCGCACGACGGCGGCCGGTACGGCACCTGGGCGATCGAGGTACGCGACACCGGCGTGGTGGCGGGCACGATACTGCTCAAGCCACTGCCGGGGCGGGACGAGGCGGTGCGTACCGACGACATCGAGATGGGCTGGCACCTGCACCCGGATTCGTGGGGCCACGGGTACGCCACCGAGGCGGCCCGCGCGGTCCTGGCGCGGGAGTTCGCCACCGGCACGCGGGAGATCTACGCGGTCGTGTCGCCGGGCAACGAGCCCTCGATGGCGGTCTGCCGCCGGCTCGGCATGACGCATGTGGGCCGGCGCACCGACTGGTACGGCGGCGAGGAGCTGGAGACGTTCGTGCTGAGCGCCCCGACCGGCTGATCAGCCACCCGCTTGGCGAAGGGCCCCCTGTCGACGTTTGTCGACAGGGGGCCTTCCTGTCGTCCGGGCAGCGAGCGATGGGCGGCTGTCGATAGTCACGGCAGTCGAAGCATTGACGCTCCCGTAGCACGTCAGTAACATCTGCTCAACCTCATGCAAAATCTCGACAAAGTGTGCTTGATTCTTTGCATGAGGCCGCAAGTTCCGGTTCCCTCACCCGGGCCCCGCCCTGCCCTTCCCCGCCCTTCCCCCACCCCGCCCCGGCCGATCATGGAGTTGTGGTGGGTGGCAAAAGCCGCGCCCGTTTCCATAACGGGCACCACAACTCCATGATCGACCGGGGCGAGGGCGGGGTTACTCCCCTCTTGCCAGCCACCACCTCCTGCGGCTGGCGCGCCCCTGCGTCTGGTCGACCACGCGCCGAATCACGCCCACGCCGTGTCAAGCCGCGCGGCACCGTCCCCCAACGACAGGACAGTGATGAGACGAACGAATCTGTTCAGGATGGTGGCGGCGACAGTCGCGGCCACGATGATCGCGACGGCCGGGTCGACGGTGGCCGCGAATCCGGCAGGCGCCGCCCGGCCGGCCGACACGACAGCCGCGCCGAGCGCCGGCTTCGCCCCGGCGGCCACGAACCTCGCCCAGGGCCGCCCCACCCAGGAGAGCGGCCACGCCGACGTCTACGACTCGTCGAGGGTCGTCGACGGCAACCCGGGCAGTTACTGGGAGAGCGTCAACAACTCCTTCCCCCAGTGGGTGCAGGTCGACCTCGGCTCGTCGCAGACCGTCAACCAGGTCGTCCTGAAGCTGCCGACCTCCGGTTGGGCGACCCGGACGCAGACGTTGAGCGTGCAGGGCAGCGCCAACGGATCGTCGTTCAGTGACCTCGTCGGGTCGCAGACGTACACATTCAATCCGGAGAGCGGCAACACGGTCACGATCAACGTCAACCCGGCCGCCGCCCGCTTCGTACGGATCACCATCACCGCCAACAGCGGCTGGCCGGCCGGGCAGATCTCCGAGCTTGAGGTGTACGGCGGCGGCACCAGCGGTGACACCACAGCGCCGAGCGTCCCGGGCACGCTGTCGCAGAGCACGTCAGGCAGCACTGTCACCCTCACCTGGGGTGCCTCGACCGACTCCGGTGGCAGTGGGCTCGCCGGCTACAACGTCTACCGCGACGGCAGCCTGATCGCGACGCTGGGCACCGTCCTCACCTACCAGGACACCCAACCGTCGACGGCGACGGTGTCCTACCACGTCCGCGCCCGCGACGGCGCCGGCAACCTGTCCGGCAACAGCAACACCGTCACCCGGACCGGCACCCAGCCCCCCGCCTGCACAAACGTGGCCCAGGGCAAGAGCATGACGGCGAGCGGCTCCACATTCACCTTCACCCCCGAGAAGGCGAACGACGGACAACTCACCACCTACTGGGAGGGCGCGGCCAGCTATCCGCAGAACCTGACAGTGGCGCTGGGCGCGAACCACTCCATCTCCCGTGTCACAGTCAAGCTCAATCCGGACCCGGCGTGGGGCACCCGTACCCAGACCATCCAGGTCCTCGGCCGGGACCAGGCCTCGTCGGCGTACACCAATCTGGTGTCGGCGGCGAGTTACCAGTTCGTCCAGGGGTCCAACACGGTGGCCATCCCGGTCAGCGCGACCACCGCGGACGTGCAGTTGCGGTTCACCGGCAACACCGGCGCCCCGTCCGGCCAGGTGGCCGAACTGGAGGTGTGCGGCACCCCGGCGCCGAACCCGGACCTGGTCGTCAGCTCGGTGACCTGGTCACCCACGTCGCCGAGCGAGGTCAGCCCGGTCACGCTCTCGGCGGTAGTGCGGAACATCGGATCCGCCGCCGCCGGGGCGACCAGTGTGAACTTCAGCCTGGCCGGCGGGGTCGTCGGCAGCGCCACGGTGGGCGCACTGGGCGCGGGCGCCTCGACCACAGTGACGTTCAACGCCGGAACCCGGTCGGTGGGCAGCTACGCCGTCGCCGCGGTGGTCGACCCCGCGAACACGATCGTCGAGCAGAACAACGGCAACAACAGCTTCACAGCGGCGTCGCCGCTCGTTGTCGCGCAGGCCCCCGGCCCGGACCTCCAGGTGCTCACCATCGCCTCCAATCCGCCGAACCCGGCCGTCGGGGCGTCCGTCACCTTCACCGTGGGGGTCCGCAACCGCGGCACCACCGCGACCGGCGCGACAACCGTCACCCGGCTGGTGGTGGGCGGCACCACGCTCAACACCACCACCGCCTCGATCGCGGCCGGCGCGACCGTCGCCGTGGCCGTCACCGGCAGTTGGACGGCCACCAGCGGCGGCGCCACCATCACCGCCACCGCCGACGCCACGAACGTGGTCGCCGAGACCAACGAGACGAACAACGCCCTCAGCCAGTCGATAGTGGTCGGGCGCGGGGCCGCCGTCCCGTACGTCTCCTACGAGGCGGAGGCCGCCCGCTACCAGGGCACGCTGCTGGAGACCGACCCGCTGCGCACCTTCGGCCACACCAACTTCGCCACCGAGTCCTCGGGCCGCAAGTCGGTACGCCTCACCAGCACCGGCCAGTTCGTCGAGTTCACCTCCACCAACCAGGCCAACTCCATAGTGGTGCGCAACTCGATCCCGGACGCGCCCGGTGGCGGCGGCATCGAGGCGACGATCAGCCTCTACGTCAACGACGTCTTCTCCCGCAAGCTCACCCTGTCGTCGCGGCACAGCTGGCTCTACGGCAACACCGATCAGCCGGAGTCGTTGACGAACACCCCGCAGGCCGACGCCCGACGGTTGTTCGACGAGTCCAACGCGCTGCTGGCGCAGTCGTACCCGGCCGGCACGCGGTTCAAGTTGCAGCGCGACTCGGGGGACACCGCCTCGTTCTACGTCATCGACATGATCGACCTGGAGCAGGTGGCGCCGGCGGCGAGCCAGCCCGCCGAGTGCACCTCGATCACCTCGTACGGCGCCGTACCCAACGACGGGCTCGACGACACCGCAGCCATCCAGCGTGCGGTGACCGACGACCAGAACGGGGTCATCAACTGCGTCTGGATCCCCGCCGGGCAGTGGCGGCAGGAGCAGAAGATCCTTACCGACGACCCGCTGAACCGGGGTACGCACAACCAGGTCGGCATCAGCAACGTCACCATCCGGGGCGCCGGCATGTGGCACTCGCAGCTCTACACGCTCACCGAGCCACAGAACGCGGGCGGGATCAACCACCCGCACGAGGGCAACTTCGGCTTCGACATCGACAAGAACACCCAGATCTCCGACATCGCCATCTTCGGCTCCGGCCGTATCCGGGGCGGTGAGGGCAACGCCGAGGGTGGCGTCGGACTGAACGGGCGCTTCGGCACCGGCACCCGGATCAGCAACGTCTGGATCGAGCACGCCAACGTGGGTGTCTGGGTGGGCCGCGACTACGACAACATCCCCGAACTCTGGGGGCCGGCCGACGGGTTGCAGTTCACCGGAATGCGGATCCGCAACACCTACGCCGACGGCATCAACTTCAGCAACGGCACGCGCAACTCCCGGGTGTTCAACTCGTCCTTCCGGACCACCGGCGACGACGCCCTCGCCGTCTGGGCCAACCCGTACGTCAAGGACCGTGCCGTCGACATCGCCCACGACAACCACTTCGTCAACAACACCATCCAGCTGCCCTGGCGGGCCAACGGCATCGCCATCTACGGCGGCTACGACAACTCGATCGAGAACAACCTGATCTACGACACCGCGAACTACCCGGGCATCATGCTGGCGACCGACCACGACCCGCTGCCCTTCTCCGGCACGACGCTCATCGCCAACAACGGGCTCTACCGCACCGGCGGCGCCTTCTGGAACGAGGACCAGGAGTTCGGCGCCATCACCCTCTTCCCCTCCACCAGGGACATCGTCGGGGTCACGATCCGCGACACCGACATCGTCGATTCGACGTACGACGGCATCCAGTTCAAGAACGGCGGCGGCAACATGCCGAACGTCGCCATCATCAACGTACGGATCGACAGGTCCAACAACGGCGCCGGCATCCTCGCGATGAGCGGCGCGCGCGGCAACGCCAACCTGACGAACGTGACAATCACGAACTCGGCCGACGGCAACATCGTCGTCCAGCCGGGCTCGCAGTTCGTCATCAATCCCTGATCCACACGCCTTCATGGAAATCGGGGTGTCCGCACGCTGCGGATACCCCGATTTCCGTGAACCCGAGTTGATCGTCGCGGGGTCGGTGCCGCAGCGCCGGCCGTGGGCGTCGGGCTCGTCTCGCGGGCGCCGGCCGTTCTCGCGGAGATCCACCGCGCCGCCTCGACTGCTTCGGACGGACAAGGTGTGCGATGGCCTGTTTCGCGGGCTGCGGTCGCTAGGCTGAGCCGAGGAGGATGGTCCGCTGAGGGGGGTGAGCTCGGATGGCCCAGGCAGCGTTCGCGCCGGAGCCGGCGCCCGAGCCGCAGTCGGCGCCAGCGCCGGAGCACGCCGAGCCGTCGTTCGACGTGTTGCGGTGGCACGACGAGCCGTGGACCGCGCAGCTCGCCCTCGACCTGTTGCCGGAGACCAACGGCCCCAAGGTTGAGGTCCTGAGCGGAAGCGTGATCGTGACACCACATGCCGGATACGACCATCAGGACGCGGAACTGGATCTGGCGTATCACCTCAAGCAGGCAGCCCGCCGCGCCAAGCTGTGGCTCTATCTGGAGACGAACGTCGTCTCGGGTGAGGATCTCTTCATCCCCGACATCGTCATCCTGGATGTGCCAGGCGGCGGCCGAACGACGATGGATATCAGGCATGCCGTGCTGTTGGGCGAGATCGTCTCTCCCGGAAACCGGCGTAAGGACATCATCGACCGGCCGCGCGAGTACGCCGCAGCCGGTGTGCCTTTCTTCCTCCGTGTCGACCTGCGCAATCGGGTTCCGACCCTGGCGCTGTACGAGTTGACCGAGGGGGAGTACCGGCCGGTCGCCGCCGCCGCTGCCGGGACGCGATTCGTCATGCGGGAACCGTTCGAGTTCTCCATCGACCCGGCCGACCTGCTCGGCGAGGAGGCACCGCCGGACGCGACGACCACCGAGTCGGCCGACGGCACGGCTTGATCGACACGGGTTCATGGAAGTCGGGGTGTCCGACGGGCGGGGATACCGCGGTTTTCCGTGCAGGCGAGCCGATCATGACGAGGTGGGGACGTCGGGCGGGCAGGGGTTGAGGCTCCCAGCGGGCGTGCAGCGGGGGTGGGGAAGAATGGTCCCGTGACTTCCCCCCGCGACCTTGTCCTTCTCGGGTCAACCGGTTCGATCGGCACGCAGGCCATCGACATCGTTCGGCGCAATCCGGACCGGTTCCGGGTGGTCGCTGTGGGTGCGGGCGGCGGCAACGTCGAACTGCTCGCCGCACAGGCTCTGGAGTTGGGTGTCGATGCGGTAGGGGTGGCGAAGGCGTCCTCCGCGCAGGACCTCCAGCTCGCGTTCTACGCCGAGGCGAGCCGGCGCGGTTGGGCCACCGGCGACTTCAAGCTTCCCAAGATCGTGGCCGGCCCGGATGCGATGACCGAGTTGGCGCAGTGGCCGTGCGACGTCGTGCTCAACGGTGTTGTCGGCTCGCTGGGCCTCGCTCCTACGCTGGCCGCGCTGCGCTGTGGCCGTACTCTCGCGCTTGCCAACAAGGAGTCGCTCGTGGCCGGCGGCCCGCTGGTCAAGGCCGCGGTGACGCGGCCGGGGCAGATCGTCCCTGTCGACTCGGAGCATTCGGCGCTGGCCCAGTGCCTGCGGTCCGGGTCGCGCGGTGAGGTACGCCGGTTGATCGTCACGGCCAGCGGCGGCCCGTTCCGGGGTCGTGGCCGCGACGAGTTGACGCAGGTCACACCCGAGCAGGCCCTCGCGCACCCGACCTGGAACATGGGCCCGGTCGTCACGATCAACTCCGCCACGATGGTCAACAAGGCGCTTGAGGTGATCGAGGCGCACGAGCTGTTCGACGTGCCGTACGCCGACATCACAGTGATGGTGCACCCCCAGTCGGTGATCCACTCGATGGTCGAGTTCGTCGACGGCTCGACGATCGCCCAGGCCAGCCCACCGGACATGCGGCTGCCCATCGCACTGGGCATCGGCTGGCCGGACCGGGTGCCCGAGGCCGCCGCCGCTGTCGACTGGACGGCCGCGCACACCTGGGAGTTCGCGCCGCTGGACGACGCGGCGTTCCCGGCCGTCGCGCTGGCCAAGGCCGCGGGGGAGGCCGGGCGCTGCCGTCCGGCGATCTACAACGCGGCGAACGAGGAGTGCGTGGCGGCTTTCGTGGCCGGCCGACTGCCCTTCCTCGGCATCGTCGACACCCTCGAACGCGTGTTGGAGGACGCTCCTGACTTCGCCGAACCAGGTACCGTCGAGGACGTGCTCGCCGCCGAGTCGTGGGCACGCGCGCACGCGCAGGAGATCATCGCGGGTTCGGTGGAAGGAGCTTGATGTCGTACCTGCTCGGGGTGGTTCTCTTCGCCCTGGCCATCCTCATCTCGGTGAGTCTGCACGAGGCGGGGCACCTGCTCACCGCCAAGGCATTCGGGATGAAGGTCACCAAGTACTTCGTCGGCTTCGGCCCCACCATCTGGTCGTTCAAGCGGGGTGAGACCGAGTACGGCCTCAAGGGCATCCCACTCGGAGGCTTCTGCAAGATCGTCGGAATGACGCCCCAGGACGACGACGTCGAGCCGGGCGACGAGTCGCGGGTGATGTGGCGCTACCCGGTCTGGAAGCGGACCATCGTCATGGCCGCCGGTTCGATCACGCACTTCGCGTTGGCCCTGATCACCATCTGGATCCTCGCCGTCTCCGCCGGCCTGCCCAACCCGGACTTCCCGACCACCGACGCGCAGGCCCGCCAGGAGCCGGCCGTCATCCAGCTCAGCGACTGTGTGGTGCCGGAGAACGCGGTGCGGGCGTGCACCCCCGCCGACGCCGCAAGCCCGGCAGCCAAGGCGCAACTGCGCGACGGCGACCGGATCACCTCGATCAACGGCACCCCGATCAACAACTACGGGGACATGCTCACCACCCTGCGCAGCCTCAAGCCGGGTGACACGGCGCAGATCCAGTACGTGCGCGACGGGCAGCAGGGCAACACCAGCACTGTGCTCGCCAAGACCGAGCGCCCGCCGCTGGACAACCCGACCGGTGCCGTCGCGCCGGTGGCCGCGCTCGGCGTCGGCCTCGTCCCCAGCACCCCCACCCGCGTGACGTACGGGCCGGTCGGCGCGTTCGGGGCCACGGCCAACTTCACCGGCGACCTGGCCGTCGGCACCGCCCAGGCGCTGCAACGCCTTCCGCAGAAGGTCCCCGCCCTGTGGACCGCCCTCACCGGCGGCGAGCGGGACATCGACACCCCGATCAGCGTGGTCGGCGCCAGCCGGCTCGGTGGCGAGGCCGTGGAGAACAACGCCTGGCTGGTCTTCTTCATGCTCTTCGTGTCGCTGAACTTCTTCATCGGTGTGTTCAATCTGCTGCCGCTGCTACCTGTGGACGGCGGCCACATCGCCATCGCCTGGTTCGAACGGGCCCGATCCTGGGTCTACGCTCGGATCGGCCGGGCCGACCCCGGTCGGGTCGACTACCTGAAACTGATGCCCTTCACGTACGTGGTGATCCTCATCGGTGGCGCGTTCACGCTGCTGACCATCGCCGCGGATGTCGTCAACCCGATCACGCTCTTCTCAAGGTGAGTGCCTGAAGTGACAGCAATCAGTCTCGGTATGCCCGCCGTACCGCCCCCGCCGCTCGCTCCGCGCCGGGCCAGCCGTCAGATCATGGTCGGTTCGGTCCCCGTCGGCGGCGGCGCGCCGGTGTCCGTGCAGTCGATGACCACCACCCTCACCTCCGACGTCAACGCGACCCTCCAGCAGATCGCCGAGCTGACGGCGTCCGGCTGCCAGATCGTCCGGGTGGCGGTGCCCTCGCAGGACGACGTCGAGGCGTTGCCCGCGATCGCCAAGAAGTCGCAGATCCCGGTGATCGCCGACATCCACTTCCAGCCCAAGTACGTCTTCGCCGCCATCGACGCCGGCTGCGCGGCCGTCCGGGTCAACCCGGGCAACATCCGCCAGTTCGACGACAAGGTCAAGGAGATCGCCCGTGCCGCTGGCGCGGCGGGGGTGCCGATCCGGATCGGCGTCAACGCCGGCTCACTGGACAAGCGGCTGCTGGCCAAGTACGGCAAGGCCACCGCCGAGGCGCTCGTCGAGTCGGCGCTGTGGGAGTGCTCGCTGTTCGAGGAGCACGGCTTCCGCGACATCAAGATCTCGGTCAAGCACAACGACCCGGTCGTGATGATCCGCGCGTACCGCCAACTGGCCGAGCAGTGCGACTACCCGCTGCACCTGGGTGTCACCGAGGCCGGCCCGGCGTTCCAGGGCACCATCAAGTCGGCTGTCGCCTTCGGCGCGCTGCTGGCCGAGGGCATCGGCGACACCATCCGGGTCTCGCTGTCCGCCCCGCCGGTCGAGGAGATCAAGGTCGGCAACCAGATCCTGGAGTCGCTGGGGCTGCGCGAGCGGGGCCTGGAGATCGTCTCCTGCCCGTCCTGCGGACGCGCCCAGGTGGACGTCTACAAGCTTGCCGAGGAGGTCACCGCCGGCCTGGAAGGGCTGCCCGTGCCGCTGCGGGTCGCCGTCATGGGCTGCGTCGTCAACGGCCCCGGCGAGGCCCGCGAGGCCGACCTCGGTGTCGCCTCCGGCAACGGCAAGGGCCAGATCTTCGTCAAGGGGCAGGTCGTCAAGACGGTGCCCGAGGCGCAGATCGTGGAGACGCTGATCGAGGAGGCGCTGCGCATCGCCGACGAGATGGGCGCCGAGCTTCCCGAGGAGTTGCGCGGGCTGGTCACCGGCCCGACCGTCACCGTGCACTGATTTTCCGTTTGGAAACAGCGGCCGTTCCCCCACGGGAGCGGCCGCTGTTTCTGCATTCCGGCCCCGCCGGTGCGGGGCGGTTGGTGTGCCCTGGTGCGCTTGCGCGTCACTCGGATTCGGCGAGGATGGCGTACAGCTTGCGCCGCGTCTCGTCGAGCACCTGGGCGGCCCGCTCACGCTGGTCGTCGGTGCCGTTCATCATCACCTGACGCAGCGCGTTCATCGCCTGCGCGCCGGAGTCGCGGATGTCGTGCCAGCTGCTCACCGTGCCCTCGGCGACGTCCGCCCACGGCGGGGTCTGCGCGGCGGCGGTCGCCTCGGCCTGGCCGGCCTCGGTGACAGTGAAACGCTTCCGCCCGCCGCCGGACTCCTCGGTGCTGGCGACGATCACGCCCTCGTCCTCAAGGAGTTGGAGCGTCGGGTAGATCGAGCCGGGGCTCGGTCGCCACGCGCCGCCGGTGCGCGAGTCGATCTCCTGGATCATCTCGTAGCCGTGCATCGGCCGCTCGGTGAGCAGCGCCAGCACCGCGCCCCGGACGTTGGGCCGGCGGCCCCTGCCCCGCCCGCGACCGCGTCCACCCCAGGGCCCGCCGTGTCCGTGGCCGTGCGGCCCGGGCGGCACCGGCGGGAAACCGAAGCCGCGCATCCGGGACTCGTGCATCGGGTGGTGGTCTCGATGGAATCTCATCGGATTACCTCTCGTCGTAACTATCGCTGATGCATCTACGATATATCGGCAACGTATCGACGACAAGAGGCAGTGGCCGGCAGGCCCCAGCCTCGCCACTCGGCCGGCGAGGTGAGGGGTTGATCTGGCAGGCTGGTAGTCGTGCTGACGGTGCCGGTACGGCAACTGGGAGAATCGGAACGCCGCGCGGTCGAACGCCTGCTCGACCGCGACCCGTTCGCGGGCGCGCAGGTCGCCGAGCGGATATCCGCGCGCGGGCTGTCCTGGTGGCGGGCCGAGGGCAGAATCCTGGGGTACGGCGCGCGACGCAACCTCGAATCACTCTGCTGGCTCGGCGGCAACCTCACACCCGTGCTCGCCAACGACGCCGCCGTGGCGGCCTTCGCCGACCTGCTCGCCGGTGAGGAACGGCTCTGCTCCTCCATCGTCGGTCGCGCCGACGCCGTCCTCGGTCTCTGGGACCGCCTGTCCGGCACGTGGGGCCCCGCCCGCGACGTCCGCCCCAACCAGCCGCTGCTGGCCACCGAGACGCTGCCGACCATCCCCGCCGACCCCGAAGTACGCCAGGTCCGCTCCGGCGAGGTCGACAAACTCTTCCCAGCGGCTGTGGCCATGTACACCGAAGAGGTCGGAGTCTCCCCGCTCGCCGACGATGCCGGCCGCAGCTACCGCCGCAGGGTCAACGACCTGGTGCGCTCCGGCCGCGCGTACGCCAAATTCGTCGACGGGACTGTCGTGTTCAAGGCCGAACTGGCGGTCGTGACCAAGCGGACCGCCCAGGTCCAGGGCGTCTGGGTGGCACCGGAGTGGCGGGGCCGCGGTATCGCCGCCGCCGCCATGGCCGCCGTCGTCCGCGACGCGCTGCTGCGGGTCGCCCCGACCGTCAGCCTGTACGTCAACGACTTCAACCTACCGGCCCGCCGGGTCTACGAGCGCTGCGGCTTCCAACCCATCGGTACGCTCGCCACGGTCCTCTTCTGACCGCCGCGGGATCGGTCGTTCTGGGTGCGGTACGGCTTCGGTGCGTCGTGGGTTTCATGTCGCCGGCTGATCGGGGCAACGGCACCGGTGGATGGGAGTGTCTACTCTCGCCGGCATGTCGCACTTCCGCCTCAAAGCGCGTTACGTGGTCCTCCTCGCGATCGCCGGTATGGCGGCCTTCCTCTGGAACCAGGCAACGCGCACCGACAAGCCGGACCTGCCAGCAGAGCTGTTCGTGGTGACGGGCACTGTCGAGTCGTACCGGACCGTCTTAACGGGGTCGGGAACAGTCAAGAGAAGCAGCCCCGCCGTGCTCAACCTGGTGAAGCTCCGCGACTACCCGGACCAGGTCGAGTTCTCGATTGAGCCTCCGTCGACCAATGGGGTGGCGCCGGGCACGTCGGTCCGATTCGAGATGCGCGAAGACCCCTGGCCGATACTGAAGGACGCGGGCTCCTACGACAACGCGTCCTACCGGATCTTCGTCGACGGTGCCACCTTCGACGGCACGGTGCACTACACGGCGGCCGAGGCCCAGGCACGCAACGACGCGGCAGTCTTGCAGCTCCGCAGCATCTCTGCGTTGCTGTGGGCTGTGGTGGTCATCTTGCTCGCGTCACTGGCCTGGCGGCAGCGGGTATTCCTGCGTTCCTTGCGGCAGCCCGACGGCGTGTCAGCCGCGGTCGACAGGTTGCGGAGGATTGTGTACCGGGAGTGAGGCGACGGCGCCGCCATCCGAATGCGTAACGCATGGAACACGAGTCGATCATGCTGGCGAAGCTTCCCCTAGGTGGGTAAATCGGTTGATTCGACGGCGTTGGGGCCGGCACGCTGAGTGCTCAGCCACCCACAGCCGGAGGAACTCCGATGCGTCTGCTCCGTGATCTGTGGGGCACCTCTTCACGCCGTATGACGATGGTGGCGGTCCTGATCGTGCTCGGCGCCGCCGGCCAGGCCGGTGCGTCGGCGCTCGCGGGCGCGGTGCTTGTGCATCGCTCGGCCGGCTTCTTCACGGTGCTGGCCGCGGCGCTCGTTGCCGTGGTGCTCAGCGACCTCGCGGTGAGCCTGCTGATGGCCGGTCTGACCGCCGACTGGTCCGCTGACGTACGCCGCCGGCTCTGCCGGGTCGCCCTCGGGCAGGACCTGCCCACCCTGGAGACCACTCCCGTGGGCGAGTTGCTCGACCGCATCGACGGGGACGTCTACCAGGTGGCGTCGGCGGTCCGTAACCAGGGGACGCGACTCGCCCAGGGGCTCTGCGTCGGTCTGTTGTCCATGGTGGTCGCGGTGTTCGTGTGGTGGCCGGCCGGGCTCGCGATGCTGCTGCTCACTGTGGTGCTCGCGGTCGGGCTGCGCCGGCCCACGGCGCGGATCGGCCCGGCCCGGATGGCCGAGGAGGAGGCCTGGTCGGATCTGGCAGCGGTGATGGAGGAGGCGGTGCACGGCCAGGACGACGTACGGACGAGTCTGGCCCGGCCGTACGTGCTCCGGCTGTACGCCCGGCGGGCCGCTGCCGTGCTGTCCCGTGGCCGGGTGGTGTGGGTGCTGTCCGCCCGGGTGGCCACGGCCGCCACCGCGACGATCCGTGCCGGCATCGGTGTGGTGGTGCTCGGTGGGGCGTGGGCGTTGGCCACCGGCCGGGTCGACGCCGCCCGGCTCACCGCCATCTGGCTGCTCGCCCTGGCCTTCGGCGCCACTGCGGAGCACGTCAGTCGGATGGTGCCGGAGATCCAGGAGGCCCTCGGCGCGTGGGCGCGGGTGCAGTTGCTCCAGAAGGCCAGGCAGGAGCCCGTCGGCGGAGCCAGCCCAACCGAGGGTGACCTGCGCATCCGTGACCTGACGTTCCGGTACGAGGTGAGCGGCGAGAAGAAGGGCCGGGGCGCCGCGCTGCGCGGGCTCAGCCTCACCTTCGCGCGTGGCCGCTCGTACGCGCTGATCGGCCGTACCGGCTCGGGTAAGTCGACGCTGGCGAAGGTGCTCACCAGGGCCGTCGACGTGCCGCCGGGAACAGTCTTCCTCGGCGGCACCGACCTGTGCGACATCGACGTGGAGCAGTTGCGTCGCTGGGTGGCGCTCGTACCGCAGCGCACCGAGATCCTGGCCGGCACGCTCGTCGAGAACGTCGCGCTCTTCGACAGGGAGCTGCTCGATGCCGCCGCTCGGGCGCTGCATGAGCTGGGTCTTGCCGGCTGGATCGCCGAGTTGCCGGACGGGCTGGCGACCCGGCTTGGGGAGGGTGGCCACGTGCTCTCCGCCGGTCAGGAGCAGTTGGTGGCGTTCGCCCGGATCCTGGTCCGGGAGCCGCACGTGGTGGTCCTCGACGAGGCCACCGCACGGCTGGACCCGGTAACCGAGGCACGGGTGCAGCGGGCCACCGAACGGCTGCTGCGCGACCGGATCGGCATCGTCATCGCGCACCGCCTCTCGTCGGTGCGCCGCTGCGACGAGGTGGTGGTGCTTGCCGACGGCGCCGTGGTCGAGGCCGGCCCGCTGGAGACGTCGACGCACTTCGCCGAGCTGTTGGCGACCAGTCACGCCGCCGCGTACGCGGCGGTGGCGCCGGCCGGCCGCAGCGGCGCCGGCACCGACCTGCTGGTCGGCCCCAACCCTGCCGATGCCTGGCCGGCCGGGCCGGCGCTCGCACCGGCCCGGCCCGTCGAGCGGATCGAGACGCCCGCGCCGATCGGGTCGGGCCAGCCGATCGCGTCGGGCCAGCCGCGTGACTCGGGCCAGCCGCGTGACTCGGGCCAGCCGTGCGACTCGGCTGGGCAGGACGGGCGGCCTCGCGCCGATCCGCCGCCCTTGCCGCCCATGCCTCCGGCGCGGACGCTGCGGGAGATCGCCCGACTCTGCACGAACGATCCCCGGTACGGGCTGGCCGCTGTCGGGCTGTTCCTCGTGGTCACCCTGCTGGGTTTGGACGGCCCCTTGCTGCCCTGGCTCTGGGCCGACGTGGTCGACGGCACCGGCAGCCCGTACCTGCCGGCGTTGGGGATCATGGCCGGGCTGCTGGTGACCCTGCCGGTGCCGTACTACACCCACGTCTGGTTCCCCGGGTGGTGGGTGCGGCAGATGCTGCGGATCGGCCTGCGTCTGGTCCACGGCCAGACCGGGGCGCGTCGGGTCAGCTCACACACCCCGGCCGAGGTGGTGGCACAGGGTGGCGACACCGAGCGGGTGGTGCAGCTCGCCGACAACGTGCTGGACCAGGCCGTCGCGCTGGTGCTGGTGGTCGCCATGACGGCTGTCACCGGCAGCGTCGTACCCGCGTTGTTCTTCCTCGGCACGATGGTGGTCTCCGGGCTTGCCGCGACGCTGTTCGGCCCGAAGCTGGAACGCGCGGCCCGGGCGACCGTGGCGGCGCGGGCCTCCTTCGCCACAGCGCTGGTCTCCGCGCTCTCCGCGGCGCGGACGGTGAAGCTCGCCGGTGCTACCGCCGCTGTGCTGCGTCACCTGGCGGACCTGGACGTGCTGCGCAGCGACAGGCAGCGGCGGGAGATCTCGGTGCAGGTGTGGTCGCGTTCCACGCCGTCGGTGGCGAGTGGGCTGTTGCCGATCGGCGCGTGGGCGCTCTATCTGAGCGGCGGGCTCTCCGCCGGGGCGGTGCTGGTGGTCGTCTCCACACTGGGTGCGGCCCGCTGGTTCGCCTGGACGACGGCGTCGCTGATCTCCCAGATGCCCTCGGCGCGGGTCTGGACCCGGCGGACGGTGGCGATGACCGGGACGAACGTGTACTCCGCGGGAGTCCCGGCTGTCGACCTGGCCGCCGGGACCGCGCCCGCGCCGACCATGCCGCCCCGGCATCCGCTGCGCCGGCTGGAGCTGCGCGGCTTCGGGGTGGTGCACTCCGACGGTACGGTCGCAGTCCGGAACGTGGACCTGACCGTGCAGCGTGGGCAGTTGGTGCTGGTCGTGGGGCCTGTCGGCTCGGGCAAGTCGTCGCTGTTGCGGGCGTTGGCCGGGATCGTGCACCACACCGGTGAGCTGACCTGGAACGGCGACCCGGTCACCGAGCCGGAGCTGTTCCTGCGCCCCAACCAGGTCGGCTACGTCGGTCAGCTGCCCCGGGTGCTGTCCGGCACGGTTGCCGACAACATCGCGCTCGGGCACCAGGTGGACGCCGCCGGGGCTGTCACCACCGCACAGCTCGACCACGACCTGGCCGCAGCTGGTGGAGGGCTGGGGCTGCTCATCGGGCACAAGGGCACCCGGCTCTCCGGCGGGCAGTTGCAGCGGTTGGCGTTGGCTCGGGCGCTGGCACCGCGTACCGAATTGTTGGTGGCCGACGACGTGTCGTCGGCGCTTGACGTCACGACGGAGCTGGCGCTGTGGCAGGCGCTGCGGGCACACGGGGTGACAGTGGTGGGGTCGACAGCGAAGCGGGCCGCGCTGGTCCGCGCCGACCACGTGGTGGTCCTGCACGCCGGCACTGTGGCGGCCCAGGGCACCTGGCGGGACCTGGAGGGCGACTGGTCGCACCTGGCCGGCTGACGGTCGGGTGGCTGCCGAACACGGCAACCACCCGACCGGCGGAGATCAGGAGGCGCGGGCGTACTGCGCCGGTCCGGCGTACGCGACGCCGAGCTTCGCGGCGGCCCGGCGGGACCAGTACGGGTCGCGCAGCAGTTCCCGGCCGAGCAGCACCAGGTCCGCCTCGCCGCTGGCGATGATCTGCTCGGCGTGCTCCGGTTCCACGATGAGTCCCACAGCGCCTGTCGGTACGCCGGCCTCGCGGCGGATCTGGGCGGCCAGCGGCACCTGGTAGCCGGGGCCGACCGGGATGCGCTGGTCCACGCTCACGCCGCCGGAGGACGCGTCGACGAGGTCCACGCCGACACCGGCCAACTCGCCGGCGAGCACCACGCTGTCCTCGATCGTCCAGCCGCCGTCGACCCAGTCGGTGGCGGAGATGCGGGTGAGCACCGGCACGCTCTCGCCGACCGCTGCGCGTACCGCGCGGGCCACCTCAAGGGTGAGCCGCATCCGGGCGGCCCGGTCACCGCCGTAGGCGTCGGTGCGGTGGTTGCTCAGCGGCGACAGGAACTCGTGCAGCAGGTAGCCGTGCGCGGCGTGGATCTCCACGGCGGCGAATCCGGCCGCGAGGGCCCGCTCGGCGGCTGTGGCGAACGCCTCGACGACCCCGGCGATGCCTGCCTCGTCGAGTGCTGTCGGCGTCCGGTAGTCGGCGGCGAACGGCTCCGGCCCGGGGCCGACGGGTGTCCAGCCTCCCTCGGCGTCCGGTACGCCGCCGCGCTCCGGCGCCCACGGCCGGTACGTGGAGGCCTTGAACCCGGCGTGCGCGAGCTGGACGGCCGGCACCGCGCCGTGGGCGGCTACGAACGCTGTCACCGGACGCCACGCGTCGACGTGTGCGCCGGACCACAGCCCGGTGTCCTGCGGGCTGATCCGGCCCTCGGGCAGCACTGCTGTCGCCTCGCTCAGCACCAGCCCGACCCCGCCGACCGCGCGGGTGCCGAGGTGGATGAGGTGCCAGTCGGTGGGCAGCCCGTCGGGGCCGGCGGAGTACTGGCACATCGGGGCCATGGCGATCCGGTTGGGCAGAGTGACCGCGCGCAGGGCCAGTGGAGTGAACAGGGAACTCATGAAGTCATCCTCTCCGACACGGCGACAAGCCCTCGGGGTGAGGGCCTGTCGCCGTGTCGGTGTCGGTCAGGCGGGGGCGGGGGCGGGGCTCAGATCGGGGCGGGTCTCCGCGACCGGCTCCGGGTCGGTCAGGTCCCGCCTGCCGGCGGCGTCGTACGCGGCCCTGTCGAGGGTGCCCTCGCGGGCGGCCACGACTGTCGGCACGAGTGCCTGCCCGGCAACGTTGGTGGCGGTCCGGATCATGTCCAGGATCGGGTCGATGGCCAGCAGCAGGCCGGCGCCGGCCAGCGGCAGACCCAGCGTGCTCAGGGTGAGGGTGAGCATCACGATCGCCCCGGTCAGGCCTGCGGTGGCTGCCGAGCCGACGACCGAGACGAAGGCGATGAGCAGGTAGTCGGTGACGCCGAGGTGCACGCCGAACACCTGGGCCACGAAGATCGCGGCGAGTGCCGGGTAGATGGCGGCGCAGCCGTCCATCTTCGTGGTGGCGCCGAACGGCACCGCGAACGAGGCGTACTCGCGGGGGACGCCGAGGCGCTCGACGGAGCGTTGGGTCACCGGCATGGTGCCGACCGAGGAGCGGGACACGAACGCCAGCTCGATCGCCGGCCAGGCGCCGGCGAAGAAGCGCAGCGGGTTGAGACGGCCGGCGAGGATCAGCACCAGCGGGTAGACCACGAACAGCACGAGGGCGCAGCCGACGTAGACGGCTGTGGTGAACTTCGCGAGGGGGGCCAGCAGGTCCCAGCCGTACGAGGCGACGGCGTTTCCGATCAGGCCGAGGGTGCCGATCGGGGCGAGCCGGATGACCCACCAGAGCGCCTTCTGGACGATCTCCAGCAGGGAGCGGTTCAGTGCCACGAACGGCTCGGCGGCGTCACCGACAAGCAGCGCCGCGGCGCCGACCACGAGGGCGAGGAAGACGATCTGGAGGACGTTGCCCTCGACGAACGCGCCGACCGGGTTGGTGGGCACGATGCCGGTGAGGAAGTCGGTCCAGGAGCCGGTGTTCTTCGGCGGGGCCGCCGCACCGACGTCGAGGGTGACGCCCCTGCCCGGGTTGACGAGCAGGCCGATGCCGATGCCGATGCTCACCGCGATCAGCGCGGTGATGCCGAACCACATGAGGGTCTTCACGGCGAGCCGGGCGGCGTTCGCCACGCCGCGCAGGCTGACGACGCTGACCACGATCGCGGTGAAGACAAGCGGCGGTACGGCCAGCTTGAGCAGCTGGATGAAGAGGCTGCCGACGGTGTGCAGGGTGCTCGTGAGCCAGCTCAGGTCGTTGCTGCGGGCAACGAAACCGAATGCGACGCCGAGTGCCAGGCCAAGAAGTATCTGCACGGAGAAGGGAATCTTGCGCAGGCCAAAAGACATGAGAATGATCCAATTGTCGGGTCTGGTCGAGGTAGGCGCGGGAAGCGGCTACGCCGGACAGATGCCGCTGGCCTGTAGTCGGAGATCGACGTACAGGCGGACGGTGAGGCCCCAGACATTGGTCATCGATGGCCGACACTACGCCGATGGCGAGCCGCCGCAAGGAGCGCTGACCGTGACGCTCCCTACAGGCGTGAGGACCCGGACGGCGGAATAAATCTGCCCACTGCCAGCACGGTGGCTGTGACCATCGCCCACAGCACCGCGAGTGCGAGGACCAGCCGCTCCAACACGCCCACCAGCGTTCCCCGGCCGACGACCAGCATGGCCAGCGCGACCGCCGCGCACAGCGGGAAGGCGAGCGCCGCCGTGCGAGCCGCCAACCTGCGCACCGCCGGCCCCGCCTGCTGGGACACGGCAAGCACCGCCATCGTGAGGACCACCGCCCCGGTCGCCACGATGCTCGCGCCACCGTGCACAAGGTCGGCCACCGTGGCCCGCTCGAACGGTGGCAACGGGCAGCCCTCCGAGCAGGTCACCGCTCCGGACACGGCGGTGAACACCGCGCTGGTGGCGAGCAGCGCCGGGGCCGCCACCCGCACCCCGGGCGGCAACGCCACGGCGAGCAGCAGCAACGCGCCGGCCAACGCCAGGATCCCGATCCGGTACGTCGAGGCGTACGCGCTGCCGGCGATGCCCGCCTCGCTCACGTACCCCCCGAGGCCCGGACCTGGACCCGCGACCACCGCGACCGTCACCGCTACCGCACCGGCCAGCGCGCCTCCGGCGGCGGCCGACGCGGCGAGCCGTCGGGCGACGTCCGAGCGGGCGGGCGCGGCTTCGACGCCGGTGGGCGCCCGGTCAGCCACGGCCGTGCGGGGTGGTCCAACCGGACTCGTCAGGCCCCAACGGCACGATGCCGCTCGGGTTGATCTCCCCGTGGGTGCCGTAGTAGTGCCGCTTGATGTGGTCGAAGTCCACAGTCTCGCCGAAGCCAGGGGTCTGGAACAGGTCCCTGGCGTACGCCCAGAGCACCGGCATCTCGGTCAGCTTGTTGCGGTTGCACTTGAAATGCCCGTGGTACGCGGTGTCGAAGCGGACCAGCGTGGTGAACAGCCGTACGTCGGCCTCGGTGATCGCGTCGCCCATCAGGTAACGCCTGTCGGTGAGCCGCTGCGACAGCGCGTCCAACCTGGCGAAGAGCGCCCGGAACGCCTCGTCGTACGCCTCCTGGGAGGTGGCGAACCCGCACCGGTAGACGCCGTTGTTGACGTCGGTGTGGATCTCGGCCATCAGCGCGTCCATCTCGGGGCGCAGTGCCTCCCGGTAGAGGTCCGGCGCCCCCGCACGGTGCAGCGACCGCCACTGTGTGGAGAAGTCGAGGGTGAGCTGCGGATAGTCGTTCGTCACCACCCGGCCCGTGAGCGTGTCGACAAGCGCCGGCACTGTCACCCTGCCGGTGTACTCGGGGTCGGTCGCCAGGTACGCCTCGGAGAGGAACCCCACGCCGAGGACCGGGTCGAAGCCGTCCGGGTCGAGGGCGAACGCCCAACCCCGCTCGTCACGGATCGGGTCGACGGTGCCCAGCGAGATCGCGTCGTCCAGCCCGAGCAGCCCGCGCACGATCCTCGCCCGGTGCGCCCACGGACAGGCGCGGCACCAGATGAGTCGATAACGGCCGGCCTCCAGCGGCCAGCGGTCCTGGTCGTCGGGACCGCCGCCGGGCGGGGAAGTCGACTCCGGGGTGACCCGACCGGTGAACCGGTTGGGCTGGCGGACGAACGCGCCGCCGCCGCTGGTCTCTGCGCTGAACTGGGGCCGGGCCATGCCGCAAACCTATCCGCTGCGAGCGCGGATATCCTGGCGGCCGGCAGCCCCCGCGACCCGGTGGGTGTGCCCCACCCCCGCCGTCTGCACCCCCGAAGGACTCGCGATGACAGTGGCATACCTGGTGGCCGGTGTCCGTACCCCGATCGGCCGGTACGCCGGCGCGCTGGCCGGCGTCCGCCCCGACGACCTGGCCGCGCACGTGATCCGTGAGCTTGTCGCCCGCCACCCGTCGGTGGACTGGGCCCGCGTCGACGATGTCGTGCTGGGCTGCGCCAACCAGGCCGGCGAGGACAACCGCAACGTGGCAAGGATGGCGGCGCTGCTTGCCGGTCTGCCCGAGGAGGTGCCGGGCAGCACCGTCAACAGGCTCTGCGGCTCGGGGCTTGACGCTCTCGCCACCGCCGCCCGGTCCATCGTCGCCGGCGACGCGGAGCTGGTGGTCGCCGGTGGGGTCGAGAGCATGAGCCGGGCACCGTTCGTGATGCCCAAGGCCACGTCGGCGTATTCCCGCTCTGCCGAGGTGCACGACACCACACTGGGCTGGCGGTTTGTCAACCCACTGATGCGCGACGGCTGGGGGGTCGACTCGATGCCGGAGACGGCGGAGAACGTGGCCGCCGAGTACGGCGTCGGCCGGGCCGAGCAGGACGCCTTCGCGTACCGCTCGCAGCAGCGCGCGGCCAGGGCGCAGGCCGACGGCCGGTTCGCCGAGGAGATCGTGCCGGTCACCGTGCCGGCGGGTCGCCGGGAGACCCGGCTGGTCGAGGTCGACGAGCACCCGCGGGAGACGTCGCTGGAGAAGCTCGCGGCGCTGCCCACCCCGTTCCGCGACGGCGGCACTGTGACCGCCGGCAACTCTTCGGGCGTCAACGACGGCGCTGTCGCGCTGCTTGTGGCAAGCGAGGCGGCGGTGGCCCGCTACGGCCTGACCCCGTTGGCCCGCATCGGCGGAGCGGCGGCGGCGGGCGTGCCGCCCCGGATCATGGGGATCGGCCCGGTGCCGGCCACCCGCAAACTGCTCGACCGGGTCGGCGTCGAGTTGAGCGCCGTGGATGTGGTCGAGCTGAACGAGGCGTTCGCCGCGCAGTCCGTGGCGGTGCTGCGGGAGTTGGGCCTGCCGGTGGACGCCGAGCACGTCAACCCGAACGGCGGGGCCATCGCGCTCGGGCACCCGCTGGGCGCCAGCGGTGCCCGGCTGGCGTTGACCGCCGCCCTGGAGTTGCGCCGTCGCGGCGGCCGGCGGGCGCTGGCCACCATGTGCATCGGCGTCGGTCAAGGTATCTCGCTGTTGCTGGAGTCGGCAGCCTGAGCGCGGAAAGAGCGTGAAGGGATCTCCCGAACGCGGGAGTCGGCAGCCTAGAGTGGTCCACACCACACAAAACGCGGGGTCGGCCGGTGGTCGCAGGGGCAGCCGACGCCGGAGCCGCCTCGCCCGCGGCGCTGAACTGGGGAGCACGCTGATGCCGGACGGACTGCCGACCGAGATTGACCTGACCAGGCCGAGCGCGGCCCGGGTGTACGACTATTTCCTGGGCGGGGCACACAACTTCGAGATCGACAGGCAGTTGGCCGAGCAGATCGCCAGCATGACCCCGAATCTCGCCGCCACCATGCGCTCCGGCCGGGAGTTCCTGCGCCGGGCCGTCCGGGCGCTGCTCGACGCCGGTATCGACCAGTTCCTCGACATCGGCTCCGGAATTCCCACCGTGGGCAACGTGCACGAGGTGGCCCAGGCCGCGAACCCGAAGGCCCGGGTGGTGTACGTCGACATCGACCCGGTGGCCGTCGCGCACAGCCGGGAACTGCTCGCCGGCAACGACCTGACCGGGGTGATCCACGCCGACCTGCGGGAGCCGGAGCGCATCCTCGAGGAGACCCGGCGGCTCGGGCTCATCGACTTCAGTCGACCGATGGGCATCCTGCTGGCCGGGGTGGTGCACTTCATCCCGGACGCCGACAGCCCCGACGACATCCTGGCCACGCTGCGGGCCGCCGCCGCGCCCGGCAGCTTCCTTGTCATCTCGCACTCGACGTTCGAGGACCAGCCGCAGGAGATGCTTGACGCCCAGCGTCTCTCCTCCCGGACCGACACCGAGATCACCCTGCGCTCCCGCGCCCAGGTCACCGGGTTCTTCGGCGACTGGACCGTGCTCGAACCAGGCGTGGTGCACATGCCGCTCTGGCGCCCCGACTCGCCGTCCGACGTGGACGAGCACCCGGAGCGGTTCGGTGCCTTCGGGGGCGTGGCCCGGTACGACCAGTCCGTCGGCTGATCTCGTGGCCGCCGTCCCGGACCCCACCGGGGTCGACGTCGGCCGGGCCGACGCCCAGAGGTACGCCGCCGACTGGGCCCGCGCGGTACGCCGCCTCGGTTTCGTGCCGCTCAGCGCGTCCGAGACCGAGCGGCTGCTGCTCGTACACACAGTGCGGCTGGCCCAGGCCGTGCAGGCCGAGCCGTTCTCGGTCCGTCCCGCCGAGGAGGTCGGGCGGGCGCTGGTGGAGGCCCACCTGACCGAGCCCCGGGCGCTGGAGTGGTCGCTCACCGCACTCGGTGACGACTTTCCCCGTCGGGTGTTGGCAGCCGACGACCGACCGGCCGACCTGACCCGGCGGATCGCCGCGGTGCAGGGCGGTCTGGCCGCCGGGTTCGCCCGCGCGTTGCGTGACCGCACGTTCACCCAGCAGGAGCGGATCGCCCGGTCGGCCTGGCAGGCACGCGACGAGGTCGAGCAGGCGCTGCGCGACAGCGAGGCGCGGTTCCGTGCGGTCTTCACCGGCGCGGTCATCGGCATCGGCATCGCCGGGGTCGACGGTCAGATCCTCGACGTCAACCAGGCGTTCGCCGACATGCTCGGCTACTCCATCGAGGAGTTGTGCCAGACCAACGTGGCGTCGCTGGCCTACGCCGACGACGCCGCCGGCATGTGGGAGATCTACAAGGAGCTGATCGAGGGCAAGCGCGACTCGGCGCGGGTCGAGAAGCGCTACTACCGCAAGGACGGCAGCGTCGTCTGGACGGACCTGGCCGTCTCGTTGATCCGCTACGACGACGGTCGGCCCCGCTTCACCGTCGCCATGGTCGAGGACATCACCGAGCGGTACGAGCTCCAGCAGCGGCTGCGTTTCCAGGCGTTGCACGACCCGCTGACCGGCCTGCCCAACCGGACGTTGTTCTTCGAGACGCTGGGTCGGGTGCTCGACACCGCGCCGCCCCGGCAGCGGGTCGGTGTGTGTTTCCTCGACCTGGACGGCTTCAAGGCGATCAACGACAGCCTCGGCCACGACCTCGGTGACCGGCTGTTGGTGGTGATCGGCCGGCGGCTGGCCGAGTGCGTGGCCGACCGCGGTCACCTGGTGGCCCGGATGGGCGGCGACGAGTTCGTCATCCTTGTCGACGGCGGGGACGGCAACGGCGACGCCGACGCGGTGGCCGTGGCGGAGGCGGCGCTTGTCGCCGTCGCCGCCCCGGTGCACGTCGGCGACCAGCAGTTGGCGGTCTCCGCCAGCGTGGGCATCGTCGAGTGCCCGGCCGCGGAGACCACCGCCTCGGAGCTGATGAAGGCCGCCGACACCACGCTCTACTGGGCCAAGGCCGCCGGCCGGGGCCGCTGGGCGGTGTACGACCCCGAGCGCAGCGCCCGCGACATCGCCCGGTCGGCACTTGTCGCCGGGCTGCCGGCGGCACTCGACAGGGGCGAGTTCGTGGTGCACTACCAGCCGATCGTGGCGCTGCTGGAGGGCACCATGCTCGCGGTGGAGGCGCTTGTCCGTTGGGAGCACCCGGAGCTGGGCCTGATCGGCCCGGACCGGTTCATCGGCCTCGCCGAGGAGACCGGCCTGATCGTCTCGCTCGGCGAGTGGGTGCTGCGGCAGGCCTGCCACGACGCCGAACGGTGGCGGCGGGAATTCCCCGAGGCTCAGCTTGTGGTGAGCGTCAACCTGGCAGCCCGGCAGGCCGACGACCCGGCGATCGTCTCGACGGTGGCGGACGCGCTTGCCACCAGCGGGCTGCCGGCCGGGCTGCTCCAGTTGGAGCTGACCGAGAGCGCGGTGATGGGCAGCGCCGGGGAGCCGCTGCGCAGCCTGCACCAGCTCGCGGCGCTCGGCGTCCGGCTGGCCGTCGACGATTTCGGCACCGGCTACTCCAACCTTGCGTACCTGCGGCGGCTGCCGATCCACTGTCTGAAACTGGCCGGCCCGTTCGTCGAGGGCATCCGCGCCGACGGGACGGACGTCGCCGCCGACCACCGGGACGAACGGATCGTCGACGCGCTCGTCCGGCTCGCGCACGCCCTTGAGTTGTGGGTGACCGCCGAGGCGGTGGAGACCGCGGTGCAGGCCGAGCGGCTGCGGGCGCTGCGCTGCGACACCGGTCAGGGGCGATACTTCGGCGCACCAGCACCGGCCGACTCGATCACCGCGCGGCTGCGCGCCCGGGAGGTGAGGCGGTGAGCGTGACGGACGCCTCCGCGGCGGTCACGGTGCTCGCCGGGTTGGCCATCCTGGCCGGGTTGGCGGGTGTTGTGGTGCCCGGCCTGCCGGCGCTCCCGCTGTGCTGGGGCGGCGTGCTGGTCTGGGCGATCTTCGGGGGAGCCGGCCCGGGTGGCTGGGCGGTGTTCGCCGCCGCGACGCTCGTCGCCGTCACCGGCACCGTCGTCAAGTACGCCTGGCCGGGGCGGAACCTCAAACGCACCGGTGTGCCCACTATGACGCTGCTCGCCGGCGGGGTGCTCGGGATCATCGGGTTCTTCGTGGTGCCGATCGTGGGCCTGGTGCTCGGGTTCGTCGGCGGGGTGTGGGCCGCCGAGCGGCTGCGTCTCGGTGACTCGAGGCTGGCCTGGCCGTCCACGAAGCAGGCGGTAAAGGCCGCCGGCCTGTCGATGCTCGTCGAGTTCGCCGCCTGCACTGTCGTCGCCGCGCTCTGGCTGGCCGGCCTCCTGCTGACCTGACCCTGGGGGAAACGCCGGCATCGTATTGACCACAGTTGATCGGCGGGATGACACTTTGCCCACTCGCACGCGGAACCACCTCAGGGAGGTGTGCAGTGGCCACGACGCCCGTGCCGACCGCCGAGCAACCGATGGACGAGGATGCCCGCCGGCTCGCCGAACTCGGCTACAAACAGGAGTTGCGCCGCAAGTGGAGCGGCTTCTCCAACTTCGCCATCTCGTTCTCCATCATCTCGATCCTGGCCGGCTGCTTCACCACGTTCGGCCAGGCGTGGAACAACGGCGGGCCGGTCGCCATCTCCTGGGGCTGGCCGCTGATCTCCCTGTTCATCCTGATCATCGGCTTCTGCATGGCCGAGTTGGTGTCGGCGTACCCGACGGCCGGCGGCATCTACTGGTGGGCGGCCACAATGGGTCGTCCGGTGCACGGCTGGTTCACCGGCTGGCTGAACCTCATCGGGCTGGTCGCGGTCACCGCCTCGGTCGACTACGGCTGCGCGACGTTTCTCAACCTCACCCTGTCGGCGCTCTTCGACGGCTGGGCCGGCACGCTGCGCCAGGCGTTCATCCTCTTCGTGATCATTCTGGCGCTGCACGGGCTGATCAACGTCTTCGGGCACCGGATCATCGACGTACTCCAGAATGTCTCGGTCTGGTGGCACGTGGCCGGCGCGGCCGCCGTGGTGGCCATCCTGGTCTTCGTCCCGGACAACCACCAGAGCTTCCAGTTCGTGTTCACCGAGCGGTTCAACAACTCCGGGTTCGGTGACGGGGACACCGGCGGGCTGACGTTCTGGTTCTACGTGCTGCCGCTGGGTTTCCTGCTCACGCAATACACGATCACCGGCTTCGACGCCTGCGCGCACGTCTCGGAGGAGACCCGTGGCGCCTCGCAGGCCGCCGCGCGAGGGCTCTGGAAGTCGATCTTCTATTCGGCCATCGGTGGCTGGATCCTGCTGCTGGCGTTCCTCTTCGCGGCCACCGACGTCGAGGCGGTGAACGCGGCCGGCGGCTTCTCCGGCGCCATCTTCGAATCCGCACTGACCCCGGTGTTCTTCAAGGTCGTCATCATCATCTCCACGATCGGGCAGTTCTTCTGCGGCATGAGTTGCGTGACATCGATGAGCCGTATGACGTACGCGTTCAGCCGCGACCGGGCCGTACCCGGCTGGCGACTGTGGTCCAAGGTGGACCGAAACGGCACCCCGGCCAACGCGATCATCGGCGCCACACTGGCCGGCCTGGTGCTCACCCTCCCTGCGCTCTACGAGAGCCCCGCCGGCATCCCGATCGCCTTCTACGCTGTGGTGTCCGTGGCGGTGCTCGGGCTCTACCTGTCCTTCCTCATCCCGATCGCGCTGCGCCTGCGGATGGGGGACAGGTTCACCCCCGGGCCGTGGACGCTGGGGCGGAAGTACAAGGTGCTCGGCTGGATCGCTGTCATCGAGATCGCTGTCATCGCTGTCTACTTCGTGCTGCCGATCGTGCCCGCCGGTGTTCCCGGCAACGACGACTTCGCCTGGTCGGCTGTGAACTACGCGCCGCTGGCCGTGGGCGGGGTGCTGCTGCTCGTCGCCGTCTGGTGGTACGCCTCGGCCCGGAAATGGTTCACCGGTCCGGTGCGTACCGTCGACCAGGACTCCGATAGCGGGCCCGTCGGCTCGTGACAGGTTCAGGCAGCCGGTGCGGCGGGCGCCGAACGCTGGCCCCCGTGCGATGCGACAAGGGCGTCCGCCACGAGCGCGGCGTCCGCCGCGGCGACGTCGGCGGGGTACTCCGGCAGCAGGTCGTCCCAGACGGGCAGCCAGGACCCGAAGAGCTGACCCTGCCCCTCGGGTCGGGCGAAGAACCAGACGTGCAGGTGGGCCGCGCCGTCGCCGAAGCGGTAGACGTGCGCGCGGGAAATGTACGGCAGGGCCTGCACGTGGCGGGCGATGCGGGTGGTCAGCAGGCCCAGCTCGGCGGCGAGTTCGTCGGGGAGATCGGTGAGGTCGAGATGATCGCGCGGCCACAGCATCAGCACCAGCGGCACGCCGACGCCCGCGACCTGGGCCAGCCGCCAGTGGTCGTTGAACCAGATGCCCTCGTTGCGCTCCCGGCACGGCTGGCAGTCCGCCGGATCCTCACCGTGCCGGGCGGGCTCTGGCAGGACCGGCGGGCGCAGCGGCGCAACCCGCAGAGTTTCCTCTTCGAACGGGCTGATGTCCCACCCCGTCATACGCGCCAGGGGAAGCCGCCGCTCGTCGTCGGCAACGGCCAGCGCATGGTCGTGAAACTGATCCGGACTCAAGGCCATGGCGTGCAGGCTAGTACGACCAAGATCCTTTCGTTGCCCGCGAATCGGGCCCTCCCGAGCGAAGCGACTATCGCGTTTGCCGGGGTGCCGGCCGGGGGCATTGACGGTGGTCCGGTTTGCCAGTAGACCTTGGTGATGGAGGCCCGCGAATGAGGAAAGCTCCGCTCACGCTGGAACAACTGCGGGTCGCCGTCGCCGAGGGCGAGATCGACACGGTGGTGCTGGCACTTGTCGACATGCAGGGCCGGTTGCAGGGCAAGCGGTTCCACGCGCCCTACTTCCTCGACCAGGTGGTGGAGGGCGGCAGCGAGGGCTGCAACTATCTGCTCGCCGTCGACGTCGACATGAACACCGTCGACGGGTACGCGATGTCGAGCTGGGAGCGCGGCTACGGCGACTTCGCGATGGTGCCGGACTTCGACACCCTGCGCCGGACGCCCTGGCAGCCCGGCTCCGCACTGCTACTCGCCGACCTGGCCTGGCTGGACGGCTCCGGCGACGTGGTCGCCTCACCCCGGCAGATCCTGCGCCGGCAACTGGCCCGGCTGGCCGAGCACGGCCTGACCGCGTACGCCGGCACCGAGCTGGAGTTCGTGCTGTTCCGCGACTCCTACGAGGAGGCGTGGCGGCGCGGCTACCGCGACCTCACCCCGGCGAACCAGTACAACGTGGACTACTCGCTGCTCGGCACCGCCCGGGTCGAGCCGCTGCTGCGCCGCATCCGCACCGAGATGGCCGGCGCCGGGCTGACCCCGGAGAGCGCCAAGGGCGAGTGCAACCTCGGCCAGCACGAGATCGCCTTCCGGTACGACGAGGCCGTGGCGTGCGCCGACCACCACGTGATCTACAAGAACGGGGCCAAGGAGATCGCCGCCCAGGAGGGCATGTCGATCACCTTCATGGCCAAGCCGAACGAGCGGGAGGGCAACTCCTGCCACATCCACTTCTCCCTGCGGGACTCCGGCGGCTCGTCGGCGATGCTCGGCGACGGGCCTGCCCACCTGTCGCAGACCGGTCAGCGGGTGCTCGCCGGGCTGCTCGCCACGATGCGGGAGTTCAGCCTGCTCTTCGCCCCGAACATCAACTCCTACAAGCGGTACCAGCCGGATTCTTTCGCCCCCACGGCCCTGCGCTGGGGAGTGGACAACCGCACCTGCGCGTTGCGGGTGGTGGGGCACGGGCAGGGGATGCGTGTGGAGAACCGGGTGCCCGGCGCCGACGTCAACCCGTACCTGGCGATCGCCGGCCTGGTCGCCGGTGCCCTGCACGGCATCGAGCGTGAGCTGGAGCTGGGCGAGGAGTGCACTGGCAACGCCTACGACGACCCGGAGGCCGAGCGGGTCCCCGGCACCCTCCGCGACGCGCTGACCCTCTGGGAGAACTCCGAGGTGGCCCGCGAGGCGTTCGGCGAAGAGGTGGTGGCCCACTACGCCAACCAGGCAAGAGTGGAGATCGCGGCGTACGACGCAGCGGTAACGGACTGGGAGCTAACCCGTGGCTTCGAACGCCTGTAGCCCCCCGCCGCCACGCCCGCGTCGATCATGGAGTTGTGGTGGCCGGAGTGGGGTGGAATGCGGCTTTCGCGGGGCACCACAACTCCATGATCGACGGCGAGGGGTGGTGCGGGCGTGACTACGGTTGTTGATCCGGCTTCCGGGGTGGGGTTTCGGGAGGTGCCGGGGGCCTCGCTTGGGGAGGTTGATTCCGCGATTTCTCGGGCCGCTGCCGCGTTCGAGACTTGGCGGACGGTGGGGGCGGGGGACCGGGCTCGGTTGCTGCGGCGGTTCGCCTCCGTCGTCGACGCGCACCTTGACGAGTTGGCCGCGCTGGAGGTCCGCAACTCCGGGCACACCATCGGCAACGCCCGCTGGGAGGCCGGAAACGTCCGCGACGTACTGGACTACTACGCCGGCGCGCCGGAGCGGTTGACCGGGCGGCAGATCCCGGCGCCGGGAGGGTGGGACGTCACCTTCCACGAACCCCTCGGCGTCGTCGGTGTGATCGTGCCGTGGAACTTCCCGATGCCGATCGCCGCCTGGGGGTTCGTTCCGGCGCTCGCCGCCGGCAACACTGTGGTGCTCAAGCCCGCCGAGCTGACCCCGCTCACCGCGCTGCGGCTGGCCGAACTGGCCCGCGAGGCCGGCCTGCCCGACGACGTGTTCACCGTCGTCCCCGGCGAGGGCTCGGTGGTGGGGGAGCGGTTCGTCACCCACCCGGCCGTCCGCAAGATCTGCTTCACCGGCTCCACCGAGGTCGGCACCCGGATCATGGCCGGCTGCGCCGCCCAGGTGAAGCGACTCACGCTGGAGCTGGGCGGCAAGAGCGCCAACATCGTCTTCGCCGACGCCGACCTGGAACGCGCCGCCGCGACCGCACCGGGCGCGGTCTTCGACAACGCCGGCCAGGACTGCTGCGCACGGTCGCGGATCCTGGTCCAACGCCCGGTGTACGACCGCTTCCTGGAACTGCTCGAACCGGCGGTACGCGCCGTGCGGGTCGAGGACCCCGCTCTGGAGACCGCCGAGATGGGTCCCCTGATCTCCGCCGCGCAGCGGGACCGGGTGGCCGGCTACGTGACCGGGGCGACAGTAGCGTTCACCGGGTCCTGCCCGGACGGCCCCGGCTTCTGGCACGCACCGACAGTGCTGCTGGCCAATTCACCCGCCGACCGGCACTGGCGGGAGGAGATCTTCGGGCCGGTGGTCTCGGTCCTCCCGTTCGACGACGAGGCCGACGCCGTCCGGCTCGCCAACGACACCGAGTACGGGCTCTCCGGCTCGATCTGGACCCGGGACGTCGGTCGGGCGCTGCGCATGGCCCGCGCCGTCGACTCGGGCAATCTCAGCGTCAACTCGCACTCCTCGGTGCGGTACTGGACCCCGTTCGGTGGGATGAAGCGCTCCGGGCTGGGCCGCGAGTTGGGTCCGGACGCGCTGCACGCCTTCACCGACGTCAAGAACGTGTTCATCGCGACAGAGGAGTGACGCCAGTGCAGGGTCGGTTGCAGGACCGGGTGGCAGTGGTCACCGGAGCGGGCAGCGGCATCGGGTTGGCCACCGTGCGGCGGTTCGCCGCCGAGGGTGCCCGGGTCGTCTGCGTGGACATCGACGAGGCGGCCGGCGAGCGGGCCGCGCAGGAGTGCGGCGGCGAGTTCGTGGCCACCGACGTCGCCGACGAGACGGCGGTACGCGACCTCTTCGACGGTGTCGCCGAGCGGCACGGGAGCGTCGACATCGCGTTCAACAACGCCGGCATCTCCCCGCCGGAGGACGACTCGATCCTGGACACCGGGCTCGACGCCTGGGAGCGGGTGCTGCGGGTCAACACCACGAGCGTCTACCTGTGCTGCAAGTACGCGATCCCGCACATGCGTCGGCAGGGCAAGGGCTCGATCATCAACACCGCCTCGTTCGTGGCGCTCATGGGCGCGGCGACGTCGCAGATCGCGTACACCGCGAGCAAGGGTGGCGTGCTGGCGATGACCCGGGAGTTGGGCGTGCAGTTCGCCCGTGAGGGCATCCGGGTCAACGCGCTCTGTCCCGGCCCGGTGGCGACCCCGCTGCTGCTGGAACTCTTCGCCGCCGACCCGGAGCGGGCAGCACGCCGGCTGGTGCACGTGCCCATGGGCCGGTTCGGGGCGCCGGAGGAGATCGCCGCCGCCGTGGCGTTCCTGGCCAGCGACGACGCCTCGTTCATGACCGCCGCGCAGTTCGTGGTGGACGGCGGCATCACCGGGGCGTACGTCACACCGTTGTGAGGCGGCACCCTGCCGCTGTGACATACGTCGCCCCCGTGCGGTGCCTCGGCCGGTGGGAGGATCAGCCAATGGGCAAGGTGTATTCGGAGATCGACGGTCGTCTGCGTGACTTCATCGCTGCCCAGCCGGTCTTCTTCGTGGCCACCGCGCCGTCCGGTACGGAGGGGCACGTCAATGTCTCGCCGAAGGGCATGCGGGGCACCTTCGTGATCCTCGGCCCGCACCGGGTGGCCTACCTCGACTACCACGGCAGCGGTGCCGAGACCATCGCCCACCTGCGCGACAACGGCCGCATCACGCTGATGTTCTGCGCGTTCGACGGGCCGCCGAAGATCGTCCGGCTGCACGGCCGGGGCAGCAGCGTCGCGGTCACCGACGCCGACTTCGCCGACCGTCTCGCCGAGTTTCCCGCCCCGCCGGACGTGCACGCCGTCCGGGCCGTGATCACCGTCGAGGTGCAGCGCGTCAGCGACTCCTGCGGCTATGCCGTGCCGCTGATGGACTTCCGCGCCGAACGCGACCTGTTGCTCACCTCACACTCGCGGCGTACTGCCGACGACCTGGTGACGTACCGGGCCACGAAGAACGCCGCAAGCATCGACGGATTGCCCGTTTTCTGAGTCGTCGGACCATTCTTGTGGCGCAGGTCAGGCTCGTGCCCGACCCACGCTGTCGTGTGTCCGACGGGCACAGCGCAGTAATCAGCGTCTGCGGTTCGCCATGCGTTACGTTGCTGATCCCGCTGGGTACAAGTCGAGGCACGGTGCGGAAGATCAACGGCTGCGGGCACGGCCGGAGCAGGGGGCTGCATGAGCTCGGCGCAGGGGGGCGCGGACACGGGGCATTCCGTCACGGACGGCAATGAGATCCCCCTGCTGCTGGCTGCCGCGTTTGCCAATGGCGGCGAGCTGGGTGAGAGGCTGCGCGCCTTCGACTGGTCCACCGCGCCGCTAGGCCCGCCATCGCACTGGCCGTCGGCGCTCTCCAGCGCCATCAGCATGATGCTGGCCTCCAGCGCGCAGATCGTCATGTTCTGGGGTGACGACCAGCTCGCCTTCTACAACGACGCCTACCGGCCGACGATCGGCAGCAAGCACCCGGACGTGCTCGGCCAGCCCGCCCGACAGCACTGGGCGGAGACCTGGGAGGTGCTCGGCCCGCTGCTGGACGGTGTCCGACGCACCGGCCGCTCGTACCGCGGCGAGGATCATCCGTTCCTGCTGGACCGGCACGGCTATGTCGAGCAGACCTACTTCGACGTCGCCTACGACCCGATCCGGGGGGCCGACGGCTCGGTCAGCGGCGTCTACTGCATCGTCAACGAGACCACCGGGCGGGTGCTCGGCGAACGTCGACTACGGGCGCTTGCGGAGCTGGGCGCCGAGCTGGCCGACGTCGACAGCGCGGCCGAGCTGGGCCGGACCGCCGCCGCCGTGCTCGGTCGGCACCTGGCCGATGTGCCGTTCGCGCTGATCTACCAGGCCGACTCCGCTGGCCGGTTCGCCCTGACCGGCGCCACGGGCGTCGACCCGGCTGAGGTGGGCCTCACCGCGGACGCGTTCGCCCAGCTGGTCACCGACGGGCCGACAACTGTCCGGGTGGCCGGCCTGCTCGGCCACCCGCCCGCAGACGTGGCCGACGTCGCCCACGTCCTGCCGGTCACGGCGACGAACGAGACTGTCGGCGCGCTTGTCGTCGGCGTGAACCGTCGGCTGCCGCTCAGCGACGAGTACCGCGACTTCCTCGGCCTGGTGGCCGCGCAGATCTCGCGGGCTGTGGGCATCCAGCGGGCGTACGAGCAGGAGCGGGCCCGTGCCGCCGAACTGGCCGCACTGGACCGGGCGAAGACCAACTTCTTCGCCAACGTCAGCCACGAGTTCCGGACCCCGCTGACACTTGTGCTCGGCCCGCTGGAGGACATGCTCGCCGACCCGAGCATGCCCGCCACCTACACCGACCGGCTCACCGTGATGCACCGCAACGCGCTGCGCCTGCTCAAGCTCGTCAACACGGTGCTGGACTTCTCCCGGCTGGAATCCGGTCGGCTCGCCGCCCGCTACCAGCCCACTGACCTGGCCGGCTACACGGCGCGGCTCGCCAGCACCTTCCGCTCGGCCACCGACCGCGCCGGGCTGCGCCTGGTGGTTGACTGTCCACCGCTGTCGGCACCGGTCTTCGTCGACCGGGACATGTGGGAGAAGATCGTCCTCAACCTGGTGTCGAACGCGTTGAAGTTCACCTTCGACGGCGAGATCCGGGTACGGGTCCGCGCCGACGGCGGGGCGGCCCGGCTCGACGTCACCGACACCGGTGTGGGCATCGTGCCGACCGAGCTGCCGCACGTCTTCGAGCGTTTCCACAGGGTGCCCGGAGTGCGCGCCCGCACCCACGAGGGCACCGGGATCGGCCTCGCGTTGGTCCGCGAGTTGGTCGAGATGCACGGCGGCACGGTCGGTGTGACCAGCGAGGTCGACGAGGGCAGCACCTTCACGGTGACCATTCCGTTCGGGTCGGCGCACCTTCAGGCGGACCGGGTGGCCGGGTTCGCACCGCTGCCAGCCGGCCAACCCGAGCAGGCCCGCCTCTACGTGGCGGAGACAGCGCTGTGGACCGGCGCCGAGGCGGGCCCGGAGTTCGACAGTCAACCGGCCACCGACCTGCCAGCCGGTCGAATCCTTGTCGTCGACGACAACGTCGACCTGCGTGAGCACGTCACCCGGTTGCTCTCCCCGACCTGGGAGGTGGTCACCGCGAGCGACGGCCTGGTGGCCCTGGAGCTGGCCCGCGAGGGCGGTTTCGACCTTGTGCTCACCGACGTGATGATGCCCCGGCTGGACGGATTCGGGCTTGTCGGCGCGCTGCGCGCCGACGCGCGTACCCGTCACGTGCCGATCGTGCTGCTGTCCGCCCGGGCCGGGTCGGCGGAGGCGGTGGCGGGACTCTCGGTCGGCGCCGACGACTACCTGACCAAGCCGTTCTCCGGTCAGGAGCTGATCGCCCGCGTACGGGCGAACGTCGAGCTGGGTCAGCTGCGTGGGCAGATCATCCGTCGCCTCCGGACGTTGGCCGACGCGGCGGTGGCGGTGAACACCGCCCGATCCACCGCCGACGTTCTCCAGGTCGCCGCCCGGCACGCGCTCAGTCTCGCCGAGGCCGCCCGGGTGGTGGTCACCTCGGCCGACGCCCGGTCCGAGTCGGAGGCGGGTGGCGTCACGGCCACCGACCCGTCGTTCGTGGCCGATCTGACCGGCACCGGCGGCGAGCAGCTCGGCGAGTTGCGCGTCTGGCGGGCGGCCGGTGACGACTCGCAGGCCGACGAGGCCGCGCTGAGCCAACTGGCCCGGCTGGTCGGGGTGCGGCTGGAGAACGCCCAGCTCTACGAGGCCGAACACCACATCGCCACCACGTTGCAGCACAGCCTGCTGCCCAGGACGCTGCCCCAGATGCCGGGGGCGGTGCTGGCGAGCCGGTACCTGCCGGGCACCGCCGACGTCGAGGTCGGCGGCGACTGGTACGACGCGATCGCGCTTGAGGGCGACGAGTTGGTGCTGGTCATCGGTGACGTGGTCGGCAAGGGTGTGCAGGCCGCCGCGGCGATGGGGCAGTTGCGCAACGCGCTGCGCGCGTACCTGCTCGAGGGTTACGACCCGGGTGAGTCGCTGTCCCGGCTCAACCGGCTGGTCGGTTCCACCGAGGGTCGCTCCTTCGCGACAGTGCTCTGTCTGCTGTTCAACCCGCGCACCGGCCGGCTGCGGTACGCCAGCGCCGGGCACCCGTCCCCCCTGCTGATCCGAGGAGACGACGTGGCGTTCCTGCATGACCGTGCGCTCGGCCCACCTGTCGGTGCGCTTCCGAACGCGACGTACCGGACGGTCGAGGGGGAGTTGGCCGCCGGCGGTCGGCTGCTGCTGTACACCGACGGGCTGATCGAGGACCGGCAGGTCGGCATCGACGCGGCGCTCACCCAACTGCGTGCCGACGCGGCCACGCCAGGCGAGCACGTGGCGGATCTGATCGACACGGTAGTCGGCCGGGTCGCTGGGCGGGCGCGGCGCGACGACGTGGCGGTGCTCGCACTTGAGGCGGCCGAGCTGAACCGGTTCGCGCTGCGGTTGCCGGCGGACCCGACCCGGTTGAGTGTGCTGCGCAAGCGCCTGGAGGACTTCCTGGTCGCACACTCAGTCGGCGAGACCGATCTGTTCGACCTGACCGTGGCGGTCTCGGAGGCCGCCGCCAACGCCATCGAGCACCCGGTCGACCCCGCCGAGCCGGTGATCAGCGTCGAGGTGGCAATCGCCGACCGGACGGTGACCGCCACCGTGCGGGACAGCGGACAGTGGCGCGAGTCGACCGGCTCCGGGTTCCGGGGGCGGGGGTTGTCGCTGATCGGCGCCCTGGGCGACCTGACGGTGCGGCGTACCGACGAGGGCACCGAGGTGACGCTGCGCCGGCAGTTGCAGCCCTGACCCCGAGGTCAGGCTGGTTCGAGCCAGCCCTGGTCGCCCAGGCCGGAGATCTCCAGCACTCGACGGACCTGCCGGGACGGCAGCACCGACAACGTGCCGGTGAACTGCTGGGCGAGCCGGACCAGGGCGTGGATGGCGGCGGAGTCGAAGAAGGTGACAGCGCGCAGGTCGAGCGTGATCCGCTCGGCGGGCTCGCGCAGCGCGGCCTGGAGCATGGTGTCGGCGGTCGCCATGTCGACCTCGCCGGTCACCACCACATGGAAGTGGCCACCATCGATCTCTCCGCTGGCGGAGAAGACGGGCGGTGCTCCCCCTTGATCCACGCAGACACCATGGCACAGGCGACACGACGGAGCAACAACCGGTACCGGACCGCCGTGGCGCGGGTCACCGGCGGCCCCGGCGATAGGCTTGGGACATGACCGAACGTCCACCGCTGACGCCAGGCACGCTCTCTCCGTGGCGACCGGTGCCCGCCCATATTCCGCGCCCGGAATACGTGGGCAAGAAGCAGCCGCAGGAGTGGCGCGGCTCGCATGTGCAGACACCCGAGACCATCGAGAAGATGCGGGTGGCCAGCCGACTCGCCGCCCAGGCGACACAGCTCGCCGGCGAGCACTGCAAACCCGGCGTGACCACCGACGAGATCGACCGGTTGGTGCACGAGTTCCTCTGTGACCACGACGCGTACCCGTCGACGCTCGGCTACCGGGGCTTCCCCAAGTCCTGCTGCACAAGCATCAACGAGGTCATCTGCCACGGCATCCCGGACTCCACGGTCCTTCAGGACGGCGACATCATCAACGTCGACGTGACCGCGTACATCGGTGGGGTGCACGGTGACACCGACGCCACCTTCTGCGTGGGCGAGGTCAGCGACGAGGCCCGGCTGCTCGTCGAGCGGACCCACGAGGCGATGATGCGCGGCATCCGCGCGGTCAAGCCGGGCCGGCAGATCAACGTGATCGGTCGGGTCATCGAGTCGTACGCCAAGCGGTTCGGCTACGGCGTGGTCCGCGACTTCACCGGCCACGGCATCGGGGAGTCCTTCCACAGCGGGCTCTACGTGCCGCACTACGACAGTCCCCGCCCCACGGACATCATGGAGCCGGGAATGACCTTCACCATCGAGCCGATGATCACGCTCGGCACCTACCAGTACGACATGTGGGACGACGGGTGGACCGTCGTGACCAAGGACCGCAGGTGGACGGCCCAGTTCGAGCACACGATCGTGGTGACCGACGACGGCCACGAGATCCTGACCCTGCCGTGACCGACACCCCTGCGGCGCTCCGCGAAGCCCACCACGCGGACGTGTCCGGCGGCTGGCTGCGGCCGGCCGTCTTCGGCGCGATGGACGGGCTGGTCACCAACATCGCCCTCATCGCCGGCGTCGGCGGCGGTGGGGTGTCGCCGCGCAGCATCGTGCTTACCGGCTCCGCCGGCCTGGTGGCGGGCGCGATCTCGATGGGGCTCGGCGAGTACACGAGTGTGCGGTCGGCAAACGAGCAGGTCGCCGCCGAGGTCGCCAAGGAGCGACGCGAACTGGAACGGCACCCCGAGGCGGAGGCCCGTGAGCTGGCCGACGCGTGGGTGGCCCGCGGCCTGCCCCGGGACCTCGCCACCCAGGTCGCCGAGGCGGTGCGGCGTGACCCGGAAGAGGCGCTGCGGGTGCACGTCCGCGAGGAGTTGGGCGTCGACCCCGACGACCAGCCGAGCCCGTGGGCGGCGGCGTTCTCCTCGTTCCTGTTCTTCTCGGTGGGCGCGCTGGTGCCGCTGCTGCCGTACCTGCTGGGCTCCAGCGACCTCTGGCTGGCGCTCGCCGTCGGCGGGCTAGGGCTGTTCGCCGCCGGCGCGGTCGTGGCGCGCTTCACCCGCCGGCCCTGGTGGACGAGCGGGCTGCGGCAACTGCTGCTGGGTGCCGCGGCGGCCGGGGCTACCTATCTGATCGGTTCGCTGATCGGCGTGCAGGGCGGGCTGTGATGCCGGTCAGCCGGTGAGCAGGTCATCGACGGTGCCGTCCACCGGTCGGCCACGGGCCGCCAGTTCGTCGGCCTGCCGGGTCAGCACCACACCCACCTCGGTCATGTCCGCGCCGGCCAGACCGGTGCGTCGCACCGCGTCACCCGGGTCACGGAAGTAGGTGCGGCTCAGCAGGCCGGTCACTGTCGCCGCGGCCAGCCGCGCCTCACCGAGCATGAGCAGCGCCTGGTCGGTCTCGTACCACTCGGCGAGCCGGGCGGCCCGGGAGTGCGCCGCACTGCCCCTGTACCACGACTGCCGGGCCGCGGTACTGAACTCGCCCGGCCGGGCGCGGGCCAGCCGGCCCAGATGCTCGTCGCGCAACGTCCGCAGCCAGCCCGTCGGGTCGTGCAGCGCCTGCGTGGTGACGTACCGGTCGGCGGTCAGCGGCCACAGTGGGGAGAGCTGCCGCGCCTGCCCGAGGTAGTCGTCGGCGGCGGCCACTGTCAGGTCGACGAGCACCCCGTCGACCCGGCGGGTCGCCGGCCGTGGACCGGTGCCCGGCCGGTAGGTGACCACCAGCAGCCCCACCTCGCCGTCCCCACCGCCGTCGTCGTCGCCGTGGGCCAGGGGGCCATGCACCGCGATCGCCAGCACGTCGGCAGGGAAACGCCGCCGGATCGCCTCGGCCACCCGCTCAGCGACGGTCCACCGTCGATCGTCGTGGGTGCCCCGGCCGACACCGGACCGGTCGCCGCTGACGCCCACTAGGCGGCCCTCGTTCGTGGCGGCGCGGCTCGTGGCGGCGCGGCCCGCAAGGTCGGTTCGCTCCTCGCCCGCACCGCCGCCACCTCCGACTCGAACCCGAGGTCAGCCTAGCCAGCAGACCGCGGCTCGGCCGGCGCGCCGCGCCCGGTCGGCTCCAGCCGGAAGACCCGGATCTCCCGGTCGCCGGCCCGCTCGACGTACGCGCGGTACGCCGGCCACTCGGTGACCAGCAGCTGCCACAGCCGGTCCCGTTCGGCACCGGTGGCCAGCACGGCACGCACCGGGATCCGTCGCCCCCGTACGTCGACCTCGGCGGTCGGCTCGGCGAGGAGGTTCAGCGACCAGGCGGGCTGCTGCGTCTGCCCCCAGTTGGAGCCGATCACCACGTAGGCGTCGCCGTCGGGCACGTAGAGCAGGGGATTGCTGCGCGGCTTGCCGGAGCGGCGGCCGATGGTGGTGATGACGAGGGACGGGATCAGGCCGAGCGCGACCACCCGCCCCCGGGTGAGCCGGCCGACGATCCGGTCGGCGGGCACCAGCAGGCGGGCGGCGGCACCGAACCAGCGGTGATGGCCGACCCGACGGGTGAGTGTTCCGAGCGCAGACACGCGGACCAGTCTGCCGGCTGCCGCACCCCGGCGGCACCTCCGGACGGCCCAGGTTTCCACAGCGGTGAATCCGCCGACCCCGGGTCAGTCCAGCCGTCGCTCGATCGGCAGCCGCGCACGGGTGAACAGGCCCGCGCCGAGCATCGCCACAAGGGGCACCAGCACCAGGACGCCGAGCACCGGCCACGGCACCACGTACGGGTACGGGGCGGGTGCCGGCCAGTCCGTCGCGTACTGGCGGTTGACCGAGAACAGCACGATCGCCGCGGTGCCCAGCCCGGCCACGATCCCGAGCACCGAACCGAGACCCGCGATGACCCCGGCCTGGCAGATCGCCAGCAGCCGGCGTACCGCCGGGGCCGCGCCGACCGCCGCGAGGGTGGACAACTCGGCACGCCCCTCGGCGGCTGCGAGCGCTGTCGCGATCCCGGCGGCGCCCACCGTGATCAGGCCGGCCGCCGCGGCGAGCAGGAGAAGCAGGGGTGAGATGTCGGTGGGGGCGGCGCCGGACTCGACGCTCAACGACACCGGCCCGAAGGGCCGCAGGGCAGCGGTGAACCGCTCCTGCTGTTGACTGGCCGGCGGCGTCGCGGTGCCGACCACCCAACCGGCAGAGGACACGCGAAGACCGAGGCTGCGGGCCGAGGGCTCGGACAGCAGCAGGCGGGACTCGCCCACGAACGCGGGCAGCGCGTACCCGGGGAAGTCGGCGGTGATCGGCGTTCCGCCGTCCGACGGCACCATCTGCACTGTCACCCGGCCGTCGTGCACGTAGCGCCTGTTGGTCACCACCACGCCACCGGCGCGCAGCACCTCGGCTGCGGTGGCGGTCGCCGCAGGGTCGGCGCCGGTCAGCAACGGCAGGGCTGCGCCGTCGTCCACCCAGGACTGCACCCAGGGGCCGAAGCGCGTCGTTTCGGAGAACTGGCAACGCGGGTCGGCCCGTGCCTGCCGGCGCTGCGACGCGGACAGGACATCATCGGGCTGCCAGGGGCAGACCTGCGCAGGCGGCAGTAGTGGGGTGACGTCGCAGTAGCCGTGACCCGCCTCGGTGCAGGCCACCGTCTGAACCGGGGCGACCGCGGCGGTGCCCAGCGTCTCCTGGGCCGCGGCGGTCACCTGGGCCAGCGTGGGCCGCCGGGTCGAGTGCTCCGGGTTGACCAGCAGGTGGCCCGTGGGCAGCATCGGCTGGTAGGTGTCCGCTTGCCGGACGCGGTCGCTGGCCAGGTACCCGCCGAGGGCCACACTGCTGGCCACGGCGGCCATCACCGCGCAGATCGCCGGTGCGGCGGCGGCCCGGTTACGGCTGGCGTCGCGCAGCGCGATCCGGGGGGCCAGCGGCAGTACCCGGCCGAGCCTCGCCAGCACGCCGATAAGCGTGGGCGTGCAACACACCAGACCGAGTTCGCCGAGGATCAGGCCGGTGAGGATCACCGCCGCCGACGTCCGGGTGGCCCCGTACGCCGCGAGCGCCGCCCCGCCGAAGGCCAACACCAGCCCCAGGGCCAGCCACCGGGTCCGGGACGTCGGCGGGGTACGCCGACCGGCGAGCCCTGCCGCGACATCCTGGCGGGCGGCCGTCCAGGCCGGCGCCACCGCGGCGAGGACCCCGGCCAGCACCGCTACCCCAGCGAGCACCAGGAGCGCCGCCGGCCAGCAGCGGTACCCGCCGAACCGGGCGCTGAAGACGTACTGCTCCATCAGCGGACGACCGGCGAAGGCCGCGGCGACTCCGAGGAGCAGCCCGACGGCGGCGCCCAGCACGCCCAGCACGACACCGTCGGCGAGCACGACCCGACGCAGTTGGGCGGAGTCTCCACCGGCCACCGCGACCAGCGCCAGGTCCCGGCGTCGTCGGCGGACACCCACTGCGAACGCCGGCCCGACCAGCAGCACCACCTCCAGCAACCCGAGGCCGGCGATCAGCACCCCGGTGCTCAGGTCGTTGGAATCGGCTGGTCCGACGGACCCGAGCCACGTGCGGGTCCACCCGCCCGTGCCGTGGTGGTCGCGTGTCGCCACCACCACGCCGTTGTCGTTGAGTCGGGCCACCATCGCCGCGTCGACACCGCCGGGCACATCCACAAGCCAACTGCTGTCGAGAAAGGGCTCGTTCCGAGGTACGGCCGACGGGTGCAGCGCCACGATCGGGCCGAGGTCGTCGGGGAACTCGACCACCCCCACCACCGTGTACGCCCTCATCCCGTCGGCGGTGGCCAGCACCGCGCCCAGGCGTACGTCGAGGCGGCGCAGCGCGGCCGGGCTCACCGCCACCTCGGCGGGCTCCCGGGGCGCCCTTCCCGACCGGAACCGCACCAGCCCCCGGGCCAGCGGGTCGGTGAGGTCGAGCACCCGGGCCTGGAAGGCCTCGTCCCCCTCGGGGCTCTGCACTGTCAGCGGCATCCGGCCGCGTAGCTCGGTGAACCGGCTGCCCGGGCCGAGCAACGCGCTCACCTCGGCGGCGGTGGCCGGATGGCTGGACGCCTCCGCGTCGCCGTTGCGGGGATACCAGCTCTCACCCCACTCGTCCTGATCGATCGGGGTGTCGGCGAACCACCGCAGTTCCGCGTCGGCGACTCCGAGGCGCCTGTCGATCTTTTCCTGCGCGGTCAGCTCGGCCATGTCGTAGCTCGCCGCGAGAAAGGCCAGAACCAGCACCGGCAGGGCGATCATGGCGAGCACCAGGGCGGTACGTCGGCGCGCCCGCCGCGACTCCCGCCGGGCGATCCGCAGTGCCGCCCGCCAGGAGCCGGCCAGCTCGGCGAAGCGCCGCCGCCCCTGTGGTACGCGCGGTGGCACCGGCTGGGCGGCCGGAGCGTCGGTAACCGGGCCGGCTGTCCGCGTCGTCCGGCGGAGGGTCAACGGTCGCTGCCGGACAGCAGTTGCTCGACGCTGCCCAGCGGGGCGGTCGTGTCGACGAGCACCCCGTCGCGCAGGAACACCACCCGGTCGGCCCAGCCGGCGTGCCGCGCCTCGTGGGTGACGAGGATGCCGGCGGCACCTGCGTCGACCCGGCGGCGCAGCAGGTGCAGCACCGCCTCACCGGTCTGCGAGTCCAGCGCCCCCGTCGGTTCGTCGGCGAGCACCAGCCGCCGTTCGCCCACCAGCGCGCGGGCGATGGCCACCCGCTGCTGCTGGCCGCCGGAGAGCTGGTCGGGGAAACGGTCGGCCAGGGCGGGCAGCCCCACCTCGGCGAGCGCGGCCAGCGCGGCGGTACGGGCCTTGCGCCCGCCCACACCGTCGAGTTCCAGCGGAAGCGCGACGTTCTCCAGCGCGCTCAGGCTGCCCAGCAGGTTGAGCTGCTGGAAGATGTAGCCGATGCGGCGGCGGCGCAGCTGGGCCAGCCCGCGTGGGTCCAACGCCCCGAGCCGCTGCCCCTCGACCCGTACGTCGCCTTGGGTCGGGCGGTCCAGGCCGCCGGCGAGGGCCAGCAGCGTCGACTTGCCGGAGCCGGACGGACCCATCACGGCGACCAGCTCACCCGGCCGGACGGCCAGGCTGACCCCGCGCAGGGCGTGCACCGCCGCCGGGCCGGTCCCGTGGGTGCGGTGGACGGCGCGCAGCTCCAGCACCGCGTCGTCCGGGTCGCTCACCGGCGCGCCCCCTCGTCGGCCCATCGTGCCGCGTCCGGTGCCCCGTCGGCGCCCGGGCCGGGCAGCGGGGGAGGCGGGCCGCTGGGCCGGTGCCGGACGAGGCTGCTCTCGCAGTGGTCCAACCAGCGCACCTCCGCCTCGGCCTGGAACACCATCGAGTCCAGCACCAGCCGCCAGGGCAGGTCCTCGGGACGGTCGCTGGCGTACTTCAACCTGGTCAACTCCTGAAGGGCCCGCATCGTGGCGCTGCGCTGGGCCTGCACCACCGAGCGGACGTCCACCCCTGGAGTGGTGAGCGCCAACGCCAGCTTGATCGCCAACTCGTCGCGAGGGCGGTCGTTACGGCTGATCGGGGTGGCGAACCACAGCGCCAGGTCCGCCCGGCCGGCATCGGTGATCTCGTACGGGCGCTGCCCCGCCTCGCTCTCCGGCAGAGGACGCACCAGTCCGTCGCGTTCCAGCCGGGACAGCGTGGTGTAGACCTGCCCGATGTTCAGCGGCCACGTCGACCCGGTCGACTCCTCGAATGCGGCGCGCAGCTGGTAGCCGTACATCTGGCCGCGTTCGAGGAGGGCGAGCAGCCCGTGACGGATGGACATGGCAACGGAGTATGCATACCTGGTATGCGCACCGCAACCGGAGCGGGATCAGTTCAGCTCGGGCGACCGGGAAATGCGACAGTCAGCGGGGCGACGCCGGCGGTCTTGCGCCACCTGGTAGCGCGTACGGCGTACTCGACGAGGGCGGCCAGCGCCTGGTCGCGGTCGGCGCCGGTGGTGGACGCCAACGCGGCCCGCCAGTGCGCCGCGGTCCGCTCCTCCACCTCGACGGCCAGCCGCAACGCGCTGGCCCGGTCGGTGACGGCGAACGGCAGCGCGTACCCGGCCCGATCCGGTGGCACGGTGCCGCCGGTGGTGCTGAGCTGCACCACCAGAGCGTCGCGTCGGCGCCGGTGCGATGCCTCGGCCTGCCGTGCGGCGTCGCGCGCCGCCCCGGTGAGCCGGACGCCGATGCGTCCGTAGGCGTAGATGGCCGCGTACTCGGCGGAGAGGGCGGCGGCCAGCGCCTCCCCGGCGGTCGGCTGCCTCACTTCAGTGCCTCCTGGTGGGTGGCCCGCGCGGCGGCGATGGAGCCGAGCAGAGCCGCACGGTCCGCGGGTGCGGACGCGCAGGCGGCTGTCGCGGACTGCTGGGCGGTCTTCTCCAGCGCGCGCAGGGCGGCCAGCGCGCCGGCCGGCTCGGCGGCCGGGGAACTGCTCGGCGCGGTGACGGGCGCCGAGGGGAGGGGCACGCCGATGACCCGGGCGAGTTCGGTGGCGTGCGCGGTGTGCGTCGCGGCGATGGGGTCGAGGCGTCCGGCCAGGCTCGGGTGGGCCACAGCGCTCTCTCGGTACGCCGCGGCCAGCCCCAACGACTCGTCGACCATCGGCCGCAGCGGGTCCGGTGGCGGTGCCGGCTTGTCGTCCCGATCGAAAAGATCACAGCCGGTCAGCGGGGCCACGCCGCCGCCGAGCGCCAACAGCGCTCCAGCGCGCAAGACCTTTCGCCGGGAATGCCCGGATGAATGGTTGCGCTGTGTCGTTCTGCCGATCCCCACCGGGCAAGTCAACACCATCCGTGCCGCTCCGCGGGCCACCGGCGTCGGTGCGCCGCCCGGTCCGGCGGCCGACGGGCGCGTTACGCTCTGCGCAGCCGCCGGCGCGTCCGCTCCGGTGGCGTGCCGGCATGCGGGACGAGCGTCCCGATCGACCAGTGAAAGGGTGCGGAGATGACACAGCGTGGCCGTGCCACAAGGTCGACGGGTCGACCCCGCGACAGCGGTTCCCGCGACAGCGGGCCTCGTGACGATGCTCCCCGCGCGCCGCGCGGCGGGGCCGGCCCCCGCGGCGGCGGTGATCTCGCGGCGCGACGCACCCAGTTGCGGACCGTGATCGAGCCGGTGGTCAACGACGCGGGCTACGACCTGGAGGACCTGTCGGTCTCCCGGGCCGGCCGCCGGCACGTCGTGCGGGTGATCGTGGACGCCGACGGCGGGATCGACCTGGACGCCGTCGCCGACGTCTCCCGCGCCGTCTCGGCCGCACTGGACGCGGCCGAGGAGTCGGGCGGCGACATCCTCGCCGGGGAATACCAGCTCGAGGTCAGCTCTCCAGGCGTGGACCGGCCGCTCACCCTGCCCCGGCACTGGCGGCGCAACGTGGGCCGGCTCGTCAAGGTCACCGTCCGAGGCGCGGTCGCGTTGCCCGGCCAGCGCGCCGAGCCCTCCGCGGGTCGCCAGCTGACCGGCCGGGTGGTCGGGGCCGACGACGAGACAGTGCAGCTGGAGACCGACTCCGGTCGCGACTCCTTGACGTACGCCGAGCTGGGGCCGGGCCGGGTGCAGGTCGAGTTCACCCGCCTGGCCGAGTTGGGTGAGCCCGACGACACCGACGTCGACGACGAGTTCGACGACGCAGACGACATCGACGATTCAGACGACATCGACGACGAAGATGATGTGGAGGACGAGGAGAGGTGAACATCGACCTCGCGGCGCTACGCGCACTCGAGCGCGAGCGGGAGATCCCGTTCGACACGATTCTCGCGGCGATCGAGACCGCGTTGCTGACCGCCTACCGGCACACCGACGGCGCCGAGCCGCACGCCCGGGTGGAGATCGACCGCAAGTCCGGCGCTGCCCTGGTGTACGCGCAGGAGATGGACTCCGACGGCAGTCTGGTGCGGGAGTGGGACGACACCCCGCACGACTTCGGCCGGATCGCCGCCATGACGGCGAAGCAGGTGATCCTCCAGCGGCTGCGGGAGGCCACCGACGAGGTGCACTTCGGCGAGTACGTGGGCCGCGAGGGTGACCTCGTCACCGGCGTGGTGCAGGCCCACGAGACGCGGATCGAGAAGGGCATCGTCAGCGTCGACCTGGGCAAGCTGGAGGGCGTGCTGCCGCAGTCCGAGCAGGTGCCCGGCGAGCGGTACGCCCACGGCGAGCGGATCCGCTGCGTGGTGGTGCACGTGGCCAAGGGCATGCGCGGGCCGCAGATCACCCTGTCCCGGTCGCATCCGGCGCTTGTCAAGAAGTTGTTCGCGCTGGAGGTTCCCGAGATCGCCGACGGGATTGTGGAGATCGGCGCGATCGCGCGTGAGGCAGGTCACCGTACGAAGATCGCCGTACGCTCGACCACCGCCGGGGTGAACCCCAAGGGCGCCTGCATCGGCCCGATGGGTCAGCGCGTCCGGGCCGTGATGAGTGAGCTGCACGGCGAGAAGATCGACATTATTGACTGGTCGGACGACCCGGCCACTTTCGTCGGCAACGCGTTGTCGCCGGCCAAGGCGCTGCGGGTCGAGGTGGTGGACCTGGCCGGCCGGGCCGCCCGGGTGACCGTCCCGGATTTCCAGCTCTCCCTCGCCATTGGCCGGGAGGGGCAGAACGCCCGCCTCGCTGCCCGTTTGACCGGTTGGCGTATCGACATCCGCTCCGACGCGGAGCAGGTCGCGCCTGCCGCGCGGGGCGGAGCTGATCAGGTACCGGAGCCGGGCGGCGCGATCTCGGGCAGCTAGGGGTAGACTTCCTCCAGTGGTACGACGCGCGCAGCCGGAGCGCACCTGTGTGGGTTGCCGGAAGCGTGCGCCGGCCAGCGAATTGCTGCGGGTCGTCGCGATCGGGGACGAGGCTGGTCACAGCCTCCGGCCTGATCCGTTCCGCAGGCTGCCGGGTCGGGGAGCGAACATGCACCCGGATCCGGCCTGCTTCGCGCTGGCGGTGCGGCGCCGCGCCTTCGGGCGAGCGCTGCGCGTCACCGAGGTCCTCGACCACGGTGTGCTGGCAGAGCACGTCGATGCGCCAACCACTACGTCCGGTCAGCCCGACCGGGCGAGGGTCGCTAGCAGGGTAGGACGACCGACATGAGCACACGATGAAGTCCCTGAAATGACCAGGCTTCAAGTGCACGAGTGAGGTCGCTGCGGGTGCTGCCCGCACGACCTCGGAGTGAGGAGTGCAGTGGCAGGCAAGGCCCGCGTACACGAGCTTGCAAAAGAGCTCGGGGTCGAGAGTAAGACCGTTCTCGCCAAGCTGAAGGAAATGGGCGAGTTCGTGAAGTCCGCGTCGAGCACCGTCGAGGCGCCCGTCGCCCGACGACTGCGTAACGCATTCGTCGCGTCGACCGGTGCTCCGGCGCCGGCCGCCCCGTCGGCGCCCGCGTCGGCGCCGGCTTCGACCCCGAGTCCCACGCCGTCCCCGACCCCGGGCGCGCCCCGGGTCTCGGCCAAGCCGATGCCGCCTCGGCGGCCGGCCGCGCCGGCACCCGGTCCGAAGCCCAAGGGGCCGGTTCCCGGTGCCCCGCAGACGGTGACCCCGGTCGCCAAGCCGGCGAGTGCCCACGACATCGAGGTGGCGGCCGCGGAGGCGCGTGCCGCCGCGCTGAAGGCTGAGCAGGAGGCCGCGGTCAAGGCCGCGCAGGCCGCCCGCCAGCAGCAGCGGGACAACCCCGTTCGCCGGGAGCCTCCGGCAGACGGCGGTAACCGGCCCGGTCCTCGGCCGGGTCCCGCGGCTATGCCGCCCCGTCCCGGTTCGCCGGCAGCTCGTCCGAGCACGCCGGCTCCCGGTCCGGGTGCCCGGCCGGGCGGTCGTCCGCCGGCGCGCGGTGCCGGTAACAACCCGTTCGGCATCCAGGGTGGCCAGCAGCAGCGGCCCCCGGCCGCCGGTGCGGGTGGCCCTCGGCCCAACACCCCGGCGGGCATGCCGCCGCGGCCGAGCCCGAACTCCATGCCGCCGCGGCCCAGCCCGGCGTCCATGCCGAGCCAGCGTCCGGCTGCCGGTCGCCCCGGTCCCGGTGGCGCCGGTCGTCCCGGTGGCGGCGCAGGTCGTCCCGGTGGCGGTGGCGGCGGTTTCCGTGGCGGTCCCGGCGGTGGCGCCGGTGGCGGTGGCGGCGGTTACCGCGGCGGCCCTGGTGGCGGCGCGGGTGCCGGCGGTGGCGGTGGCTACCGTGGCGGTCCCGGCGGCGGTGCGGGTGCTCCCGGCGGCGGTTTCCGTCCGGGTGGTCCGGCCGGTGGCGGCGGTCGTCCGGGTGCGGGCGGTCGTGGCCGTGGCGGCGGCGCCGCGGGTGCTTTCGGGCGTCCGGGTGGTCGGCCGACGCGCGGTCGCAAGTCCAAGAAGCAGCGCAGACAGGAGTTCGACAACCTGTCGGCTCCGACCATGAGCTCGGGTGCTCCCCGGGGTCAGGGTCAGGTCGTCCGGCTCTCCCGTGGCGCCTCGCTGTCCGATTTCGCGGACAAGATCAACGCCAACCCGGGTTCGCTGGTCCAGGAGATGTTCAACCTGGGCGAGATGGTGACCGCGACCCAGTCCTGTTCTGACGACACCCTGCACCTGCTGGGTGAGCACCTGGGCTTCGACATCCAGATCGTCAGCCCGGAGGACGAGGACCGCGAGCTGCTCGCGCAGTTCAACATCGACCTCGACGCGGAGGTGGCCGAGGAGCGTCTGGTCAGCCGTGCGCCGGTGGTGACCGTCATGGGTCACGTCGACCACGGTAAGACCAAGCTGCTCGACGCCATCCGTAAGGCGAACGTCGTGGCCGGTGAGGCGGGTGGCATCACCCAGCACATCGGTGCCTACCAGGTCCACGTCCCGCACGAGGGCGAGGACCGGGCGGTCACCTTCATCGACACCCCGGGTCACGAGGCGTTCACCGCCATGCGTGCTCGTGGCGCCCAGGTCACGGACATCGTGATCCTGGTCGTCGCGGCCGACGACGGTGTGATGCCGCAGACCATCGAGGCGTTGAACCACGCCAAGGCGGCCGACGTGCCGATCGTGGTCGCGGTCAACAAGGTCGACAAGCCGGAGGCCAACCCGGACAAGGTTCGCCAGCAGCTGACCGAGTACGGCCTGGTCGCCGAGGAGTACGGCGGCGAGACCATGTTCGTCAACGTGGCAGCCAAGCCGGGCATCGGCATCGAGGAGCTGCTCGAGGCTGTCCTGCTGACCGCCGACGCGTCGCTGGAGCTGACCGCTCCGATCGACGGGCCGGCGCAGGGTGTGGCCATCGAGGCGCACCTGGACAAGGGCCGCGGTGCGGTGGCGACGGTGCTGGTGCAGAAGGGCACCCTGCGGGCGGGCGACTCGATCGTCGCCGGTGGGGCGCACGGCCGGGTCCGGGCCATGCTCGACGAGAACGGCAACCAGCTCACCGAGGCCGGGCCGGCGCGTCCGGTCATGGTGCTGGGTCTGACCGCGCCGCCCGGCGCGGGTGACACGTTCCTCGCCGCGGCGGACGACCGCACGGTGCGTCAGATCGCCGAGCAGCGGCAGGCACGGCGGCGGGCGGCGTCCTTCGCCAACTCCCGTGGTCGGGCCACCCTCGAGACGCTCATGGAGCAGCTCAAGGAGGGCGAGAAGACCTCGCTCAACCTCATCCTCAAGGGCGATGTCTCCGGTTCGGTGGAGGCCCTGGAGGACGCGCTGTTCAACCTGGACATCCCCGAGGAGGTCCAGCTCAAGGTCCTCGACCGGGGCGTGGGCGCGATCACCGAGAGCAACGTCATGCTCGCGAGTGCCTCGTCCGAGCCGGTCACGATCATCGGCTTCAACGTGCGGGCCTCCAACAAGGTCCGTGAGATGGCCGACCGCGAGGGTGTGGAGATCCGGTACTACACCGTCATCTACCAGGCCATCGAGGAGATCGAGGCAGCGCTCAAGGGCCTGCTCAAGCCGGAGTACGAGGAGGTCGAGCTGGGCAGCGCGGAGATCCGCGACGTCTTCCGCTCGTCCAAGATCGGCAACATCTCCGGTTGTATCGTCCGGTCGGGCATCATCCGACGCAACGCGAAGGCTCGGCTGCTTCGGGACGGGGCGGTCGTGGCGGACAACCTCACGATCACCTCGCTCAAGCGGTTCAAGGACGACGCCACCGAGGTCCGCGAGGGCTTCGAGTGTGGTCTGACCCTGGGTGGTTACAACAACGTCCAGGTCGGCGACGTCATCGAGACCTTCGAGATGCGGGAGAAGGCTCGCGCCTGATCCGGCAGTGACACGCTGATCAAGGGGTTTACGCCGACCGGCGTAAACCCCTTGATCATGCGGGGTGGGTTGCCGGTATCGTCCGGGGCGATGTTTACCGGAACCGCGGTCTTCGACCTGCTGCTGCCGGGCGACTCCCGGTCGCTCAAAGCCAAGAGATCATATGTACGGCCGATCGTGGCGGCCCTGCGCCGCTTCGAGGTTTCGGCCGCCGAGGTGGGTGCGCTCGACCTGCACGGTCGAGCGGAGATAGCGGTGGCCGTGGTGGCCGCCGAGGCGGTACACGTCCGCGAGGTGCTCGACTCCTGCGAGCATCTGGTCGCCGCTCGCCCCGAGGTCGAGTTGCTGTCGGTGCGACGCCGGCTGTACGGCCTCGACGACGACTGAGGGCGTACCGGCACCGGGCGTGAACGAGCGTCGGCCGCGTCCTGCGTGACCAGAATTGCCGGCGGCGCCGGGCGTGAACAGGAGTGCCGGCGGTGCCGGGCGACCGGTGCGGGCCGCGAAGGTAGTGTTCGAGATGTTGGCCGGTCGGCCGGCGACCACGGTCGCCGGTCGATCGGGAGCAGGACGCCGTGGAGGTGGCGAGATGTCTGATCCGGCCAAGGTACGCCGGCACGCCGAGCGGGTGCGTGAGCTGGTCGCGTCGGTGGTGCGGAGCCAGATCAAGGACCCGCGGCTCGGCATGATCACCATCACCGACGCCCGGATCACAGCGGATCTGCGGGATGCGACGGTGTTCTACACGGTGCTCGGTGACGCGGTGGCACAGGCGGACACCGCGGCGGCGCTGGAGAGCGCCAAGGGGATGTTGCGCAGCACCGTCGGCAAGGCGCTCGGGCTGCGGCACTCGCCGACGCTGACGTTCGTCCTCGACGACGTACAGGACCAGGTCAAGCACATCGACGACCTGCTCGCTGCCGCCCGCAACGCCGACGCCGAGGTGCAGCGGCTGGCCGCCCAGGCCAAGTACGCGGGTGAGCCGCAGCCGTACCGGGTCGACGAGGACGAGGACGAGGACGACGCGGACGAGGCCGACGAGGCCACGGACACCCCCCGGGGTGGGGAAGCGCGGTGACCGGCGCCGCCGGCACCCAGCTCGCCGCAGTGACCGGCACCGGCCCCGCCGAGGCGGACTGGGCCGCCGCCGAGGCGCTGATCCGCGACCTCCCGGCGACCGGTCGGGTGCTGCTGATCTGTCACGTCAACCCGGACGGCGACGCGCTGGGCAGCATGCTCGGCTTCGGTCTGGGTCTGCGCCAGCTCGGCGTACACCGGTTGCAGGCGACCTTTCCCGGGCCGCCGGAGGTCCCTGAGCCATTCCGGGGTCTGCCCGGCCTGGACCTGCTGGTCCCGGCGAGCGCGGCGGACCCGGACCCCGATCTGGTGATCTGCTTCGACGCGGCGAGCGAGTCGCGCCTCGGCGAGCTGGCCGGGCGATTGTCGGCGGCGGGCGCGTCGCTGGTGCTCGACCACCACGCCTCCAACCCCGGCTTCGGGACGGTCAATCTGATCGACGCGAGCGCCGCGGCGACGTCTGTGGTGGCCGAGCAGTTGCTGACCCGGCTGGGCGTACCGCTGGAACGGGCCGTCGCGGAGTGCCTGTACGTGGCGCTCACCACGGACACCGGCTCGTTCCGGTTCGAGGCGACCACCCCGGCGGTGCACCAGTTGGCCGCCCGGTTGCTGGCCACCGGCATCTCGCCCGGTGACATCTCCCGCCAGGTCTTCGACACCCGGCCCTTCGGCGCTGTGCGGCTCTTCGGTGAGGTGCTCGGCAGGGCCCGGCTGGAGCCGGCCGCCGCCGACGGGCGAGGTCTGGTGTGGACCTTCGCCACCCTCGACGACCTGGCCCGTCACGACCAGCGGCCGTACGTGCTGGAGGCGCTCATCGACTCGGTGCGCTGCACCGCCGAGGCCGATGTGAGCTGCGTGTTGAAGCAGACCACCCCCGACACCTGGGCCGTGTCGATGCGCAGCAAGGGCGCTGTCGACGTCAGTCGGGTGGCTGTGGTGCTGGGCGGGGGTGGGCACCGGCTCGCGGCGGGGTTCACCGGTCGGGGCACCGTCGAGCAGGTGGTCGCGGCGATCCGGGCCCAGCTTGGCGCGGCGCTCATCGATACGGCCGGCTGACCTCGAAGATCAGGGTCAGCTCCGGGGGGTGTCGGTCTTCCGGCACTCAGGTTGACCGGGAAGAATTGCGGGATGGAGCAGCCGCACGACCTCACGATGGAGGCCACCCGAGTCTGGGACCGGCCCGCCGTCTCCGTCCCGGTTCTTGTCTGCCTGTCACTCGTCGGTGGCCGGTTCCCGTCGTTCTCGACCGAGGCCAATCTTTACACGCTCGGCACCGGCGGGGTGCTGATCTGGCTCGGTCTGAGCAACCGCGTGCCACGGCGGCCGGCGCCGCGTCGGCTGGGTGCGGGGGCGGCGTGGTGGGCGGTGCCGGCGGTGATCTTCGGCGTCTTCGAGGGTGCCACCTTCGTGCTGGCCGTCGGCGATGACTTTCCCACCTTCTCGCGGCTGGCCGATCCGCTGCTGGAAGACCACTTGACCCGCTCGGCTGCCTGGTTTGCCTGGCTGGCCGCGTTCTGGGGGCTGGTGCGGCGATGATGCGGGCGTTGGCTATCGGCGGTTTCCTCGTGGCGCTCGTGCTCTTCGGCGTGGTCGAGTGGCTGGCACGCCGGGAGGGCTCCCGGATCCCCACGATGGGTGAGGTCTGCGCGTACGTGATGCGCTACGAGGTGGGTCCGGTGCCGGTGGGCCGGATCGGTCTGTTCGGTTTCTGGTGGTGGCTGGGGTGGCATTTCCTGGCCCGCTGAGCCGGGTCGTGCGCCGTCCAGATGGCGGGAACCCTAAGCAGTTGGTCGACCTGAACGATAACTTGGGAGACGGCCTGCGGCGCGCTGCGGCGCAGGTCGTGGGTGGTGGCGCCACACCTCGCGCTGCCCTCCTCCAGGGTCAGACCGACCCGGGCTCACGCGGCCCAGCCGGCTGTTCCGGTAACCCCGGACTGCCGTGGGGCGTTCAGTACGACCGCCCGTGAGGGTCGCCGCGTGCCGGCGGCTCGCACCCTGGAAGGAGCGCCACCATGCCGAACAAGCCCAAGCCGGAGACCACCGACGACGCCCGCGAGCAGGCTCGCCGCGCACTGCAGACCTCGATGGACACCCGTCAGTGACCCGAAGCGACAGGCGGTGACGACGTCGATGCCGGCATCGACAGCGTCACCGCCCGTTCGTTTTGATGTCCCACTCGTTGCCGCCGGCCGACATGACGGCCGGGGCGGCCGGTTTCCCCGTATTTCCCGGCCGCCCGCAGGAGCCGCTCAGGACAGGAACTTGTCCAGGGCGGCTTCGATCGTTCCGGAGTCCGGGGCCGCGTACGCCCTCATCGTGGACTTGTCGTAGGAGATGACGCTCGGGCACCGGCTCGCCGGGGCGGTCACGGTGCCGCCGTCGCCGATCTTCTCAGCGGTCTTGGCCGCGTAGAAGGTCAGGGTGTAGCGCGACGAGACATAGTCGACGGTGACCTGCTTCTGCGAGCTGTCCTTGTACTGGCACTTCTTCGGCGTGCCCTGGCTGCCTTCCTCGAACTTCAGGCAGCCGACCACCGACACGCTCTCGTACTCACTGCTCTTGGCGTAGTACGGCTTCGTCGAGCCGACGAACTTCGACGACCAGAACGTCGGCCGGTCCGGGTTGTTCGAGAACGTGTACGCCTTGGCGCCGGACGGGCCGTTGTAGGGGGCCGCGTTGAGGATCTGGCTGCCCTCGCAGACGTTCGACAGGTCGCTGGAGAACCGGGCCGTCATCGAGTTGTTGTCGTTCGGCGGAGCCGACTGGCCGGGCGTGGGGGTGGCCGCCGGGTCCGGCGAGCTGCCGCCATCGGTGCCCGAGGTGGGGCTGGCAGATGCGACGGTCGTGGGCTCGTCGTCGCCGCCGTAGGCGACCAGGAGCCCGATTCCGGCGCCGCAGACCGCGAGGATCAGGACCACCGCGCCGGCGACCAGGCCGATGACCAGGCCCTTGTTCGACTTCTTCGGCGGCGGAACAGGAACGCCGTACTGCGGCGGGGGCATCGGGGCACCGTACTGCGGCGCCGGGGCACCGTACTGCGGAGCCGGGGGCTGCTCGTAGGAGGGGTACCCGCCCTGCTGCGGAGCTGGCGGCCCGCTCCAGGGTGTGACGTTGGGGTCGGGCTGTTGCCCTTCGTGCGGGGGATAGTTGCTGCTCAATGTAGGCCCTATCGCTGTCAAAATGTGAACCACGGGAGTGGGAGTCCCGACCAGGGTAATGACCTCCGCAAGTGGAACGCTCTCGGTCCCGCCTCCGAGGGCATCGATCCCTTCGCTGTTCACGCCGAGCGAGGGATGCGTAAGCAATCACTCCTCTTGTGCTCCTTACAAGGGCCGTGCCAGGATCGGCGGCGATGAACCAGCCAGCCCTCACCGGCACCGCGGCGGCCACCAACGAGCCAGCCTCGCCGCGCCGGATCGCCGCACTCGCCCTACCGGCCCTCGTCGTGCTCGCCGCCGAGCCGCTCTATGTGCTCGTCGACACGGCAGTGGTCGGGCACCTCGGCCGGGTGCCGCTCGCCGCGCTCGCCATCGGCGGCACTGTGATGACACTCACCGCCTGGGTCGGCACCGTGGTCGCGTACGGCACCACAGGCCGCTCGGCCCGCCGATTCGGCGCCGGCGACCGGGCGGCAGCCGTGGCCGAGGGAGTCCAGTCGTCCTGGCTGGCGCTCGGCGTCGGACTGCTGATCGCGGTCGGGATGCAGTTCGGCGGGGGCGCGCTCGCGCGTACCCTCGCAGGCGGTGGTGGCGAGGTGGCCGACGCCGCCGCACACTGGCTGCGGATCGCGGCCCTCGGCGCCCCCGGCCTGCTGCTCGCCGCAGCCGGCAACGGCTGGTTGCGGGGCGTGCAGGACACCCGTCGCCCACTGCTCTTCGTGCTCGGGCCCAACCTGCTCTCCGCGCTGCTGTGCCCGCTGCTTGTCTATCCCGTCGGGCTGGGCCTCATCGGGTCGGCGATCGCCAACGTCGTCGCGCAGACGCTCTGCGGGGTGCTCTTCGCGGCGGCGCTGATCTCCGAGCGGGTGTCGCTGCGGCCCCGACCGCGGGTGATCCGCCAGCAGTTGGTGCTCAGCCGGGACCTGCTGATCCGCGGCGTGGCGTTCCAGGCCAGCTTCCTCTCCGCGACAGCCGTCGCCGCCCGCTTCGGCGCCGCCGCCGTCGGCGCGCACCAGATCGCCCTGCAACTCTGGTTCTTCACTGCGCTGGTGCTCGACGCGCTGGCCATCGCCGCGCAGTCCCTGGTGGGCGCTGCCCTCGGCGGTGGGGACGACGCGGGCGCGCGGGCGCTGGCCCGCCGGATCGGGCTGCTCGGCGGCGTCTGCGGCGTCGCCTTCGCGCTGCTCATCGCCGCAGGCGCGGGCGTCGTACCGTCGTGGTTCACCTCCGACCCGCAGGTACGCGAACAGGCAATGGTGGCGTGGCCGTGGTTCGTCGTCATGCTGCCGCTGGCCGGGGTGGTGTTCGCCCTCGACGGCGTGCTGATCGGCGCCGGCGACGTCGTCTACCTGCGCAACCTCACAATCGTGGCGGCGGTCGGCGGTTTCCTGCCGGCCATCTGGCTGGCCTATGCGCTCGACCTGGGGCTGGGCGGGATCTGGGCCGGGCTCACCCTGTTCGTGGTGATCCGCCTGGTCGCCCTGCTGCTGCGATTGCGCGACGGCAGGTGGGCGGTGGTCGGGGCCGTCCGTTGACCGGGGCCCGCGTCTGGCAGGCTTGGCCGACGTGAGCACCGATGGTCTGATCGTTGTCGACAAGCCCGGCGGCATGACGTCGCACGACGTGGTGGCGCGGATCCGCCGGCTGGCGAAGACCCGACGGGTCGGGCACGGCGGCACCCTCGATCCGATGGCCACCGGCGTGCTGGTCATCGGCGTCGGTCGCGCCACCCGGCTGCTGACCTACGTGATCGGCGCCGGCAAGAGCTACACCGGCACCATCCGGCTCGGCCAGGCGACAGTCACCGACGACGCCGAGGGCGATGTGATCGCCACCACCCCCGCCGGCCAGGTCACCGACGATGCCATCCGGGCCGCACTGGACGCGCTCAGCGGCGAGGTCGACCAGCGACCCAGCGCCGTGAGCGCCATCAAGATCGACGGGCAGCGGGCGTACAAGCGGGTCCGGGACGGGGAGAGCGTCGAACTTCCCGCCCGGCGGGTCACCATCTCCCAGCTGGACGTACTGGAGATCCACCGCGACACACCTGACGTGGTCGACGTGGACGTGGCCGTGACGTGCTCCTCGGGGACGTACATCCGGGCGATCGCACGGGACGCGGGCCTGGCGCTCGGTGTCGGTGGGCACCTGACCGCGCTGCGCCGTACGGCCGTGGGTGGCTTCACCCTCGCTGAGGCGGCCACCCTCGACGAGCTGGAGCAGCGCGCCCCGGACGTGGTGAACCTGCCACTGGACGCGGCGGCCGACAGGTTCTTCGCGCGGCGGGAGGCGACGCCCGACGAGGCGCGGGTGCTCGCCCACGGCGGGCCGCTGGATCCGGCCGGCCTCACCGGCCCGTACGCCGTCTTCGGCCCGGCCGGAGGTCTGATCGCTATCGTCAGCGAGCGGGACGGTCGGGCCCGAGCGGAGATCGTGCTCGCCCCGGCCTGACGGCGAGTGCAGGCAGCTACGGCGCAGTCTGGCGCGGAGCCGCCTGGCCAGTGGTTAATAAGGGGCCCTTCCTCTACACCAGGCGTTAGAAGGGGGCCCTTCCTTGCAGGGGAGGAACGGCATGCAGCGGTGGCGGGGGTACGACGCGGCGCCCGGTGGCTGGGGGCGCTCGGTCGTCACCATCGGCGTGTTCGACGGCGTGCACAAGGGGCACCAGGCGACCATCGGGCACGCCGTGGCCCGGGCACGGGAGTTGGGCGTGCAGTCGGTGGTGGTCACGTTCGACCCGCACCCGGCCGAGGTGGTCCGGCCCGGCTCCCACCCGGCGGTGCTCACCGAACCGGCCCGCAAGGCCGAGTTGATCGAGGCGCTCGGCGTGGACGTGCTCTGCGTGGTGCCGTTCACCCCGGAGTTCTCCCGGCTGCCGCCCGAGCAGTTCGTGCACGACATCCTCGTCGAGCACCTGCACGCGGCACTGGTGGTGGTGGGCAGCAACTTCCGCTTCGGGCACCGGGCTGCCGGCGACGTGGCGCTGCTGGAGCGGCTGGGCCAGACCTTCGGCTTCGGCGTCGAGGACGCCCCACTCGTCACGCAGGACGGCACTGTCTTCTCCTCCACGTACATCCGATCCTGCGTCGACGCGGGTGACGTGGGGGCGGCCGCCGCCGCGCTGGGCCGTCAGCACCGGGTGGAGGGGGTGGTGGTCCGTGGCGACCAGCGCGGCCGGGTGCTGGGCTTCCCCACCGCCAACCTGCTCTGCCACAGGTACGCGGCGGTTCCCGCCGACGGGGTGTACGCGGCCCGACTGATCCGCAGGGGGCAGCGCGAGCCGCTGATGTCGGCGGTGTCGGTGGGCACCAACCCGACGTTCTCCGGCCGGGAGCGACGTGTGGAGGCGTACGCGCTGGACTTCGACGGTGACCTCTACGGTGAGCGGCTGGCGTTGGACTTCGTGACGCACCTGCGTGGTCAGGTCCGGTACGACTCGGTCGAGCCGTTGATCGCCCAGATCGAAGAGGACGTCGCACGCACCCGGCGCGCCTTGAGCTGATCACCGCGGGAGGATCGCGCCGCTCCCGACGAGCCCTTCACCGGGCGGTTCCGCCGGGGGCTGGTAGTCTTGCCGGGACGTCGGGTGACCGGCGTGGGGCCTCGCGTGCCTGCTCGACGCCGCGGGTGCGAGGTACCGGTCCGTTACCGGTCCAGCTGGACGACGGACACCCACTTGATCAACCCATCGAAACAGGGAGAACATGGCGCTCGACCAGGAAGCCAAGGCCAGCATCCGCGCGGAGTACGCGACCGCCGAGGGCGACACCGGTTCGCCGGAGGTCCAGGTAGCGGTCCTCACCAAGCGGATCGCCGAGCTGACCGAGCACCTGAAGGTGCACAAGCACGACCACCACAGCCGCCGTGGGCTGCTGCTGCTGGTCGGCCGTCGCCGTCGGCTGCTCAACTACGTCCAGAAGAAGGACATTGCCCGCTACCGGTCGCTCATCGAGCGGCTCGGCCTGCGCCGGTGACGTGACGGGGGAGTGGCCGACCGGCCGCTCCCCCGTACCGCGTCCCACCTGAAGAACACGGGCCGCGCGACCACCCGACAGGGAGCCGGTCAGCGTACCGGTCTCCGGTAGTGGCCCCCGGGAATCCCGGCATCATGCCGGCCACCCGGGCGCTTCGATCGAAGACCGGCCGGCTGAGCAGCTCCCCGATGTCGTGGGCCCACGACGCGAAGGAGCACTACAGCACATGACCGAGACCAAACTCGGCACCGAATCCCGCACCGCCGTGATCGACAACGGGTCCTTCGGCACCCGCGAGATCACCTTCTCCACCGGTCGGCTGGCCCGCCAGGCCGCCGGTTCCGTCATCGCGCAGCTGGGCGAGACGGTGGTCCTCTCCGCCACCACCGCCGGCAAGCAGCCGAAGGAGCAGTTCGACTTCTTCCCGCTGACCGTCGACGTCGAGGAGCGGATGTACGCCGCGGGCCGCATCCCCGGCTCGTTCTTCCGCCGTGAGGGTCGGCCCAGCGAGGACGCGATCCTCACCTGCCGGCTGATCGACCGTCCGCTGCGCCCGTCGTTCGTCAAGGGCCTGCGCAACGAGGTCCAGGTCGTCGAGACCATCCTCGCGCTCGACCCGCAGCACCCGTACGACGTCGTGGCGATCAACGCCGCCTCGATGTCGACGAAGCTCTCCGGCCTGCCGTTCTCCGGCCCGATCGGTGCGACCCGGGTCGCCCACATCGATGGCCAGTGGGTCGCCTTCCCGACCCTGGAGGAGCTGGCTCGCGCCACCTTCGACATGGTCGTGGCCGGCCGCACGCTCGAAGACGGCGACGTCGCGATCATGATGGTCGAGGCGGAGGCCACGCCGAACGCCGTCGCCCTGATCTCGGCCGGCGCGACCGCCCCGACCGAGGAGGTCGTGGCCAGCGGCCTGGAGGCCGCGAAGCCCGCGATCCGTGAGCTGTGCCGCGCGCAGAGCGAGCTGGCCGAGGTCGCCGCCAAGCCGGTCTCCGAGTTCCCGGTCTTCCTGGACTACCAGGACGACGTGTACGCCGCCGTCTCCGACGTGGCCCGCGCCGACGTGGCCGAGGCGATCACCATCGCCGGCAAGGCCGACCGCGAGGAGGCCCTGGACCGGGTCAAGACGCGGGTCGCCGAGGAGCTTGGCGCCCGGTTCGAGGGTCGGGAGAAGGAGCTCAGCGCCGCCTTCCGGTCGCTGACCAAGTCCGAGGTGCGCAACCGCGTGCTGCGCGAGCAGGTCCGCATGGACGGCCGTGGCCCGCGTGACATCCGTACGCTGACCGCCGAGGTCGGCGTGCTGCCCCGGGTGCACGGTTCGGCGCTGTTCGAGCGGGGCGAGACCCAGATCCTGGGCGTCACCACGCTGAACATGCTCCGCATGGAGCAGATGGTGGACACGCTGTCCCCGGAGAACCGCAAGCGCTACATGCACAACTACAACTTCCCGCCGTACTCGACCGGTGAGACCGGCCGGGTCGGCTCGCCGAAGCGTCGCGAGATCGGCCACGGTGCTCTCGCCGAGCGCGCGCTGATCCCGGTGCTGCCGTCGCGCGAGGAGTTCCCGTACGCCATCCGGCAGGTCTCCGAGGCGCTCGGCTCCAACGGCTCCACCTCGATGGGTTCGGTCTGCGCGTCGACGCTGGGCCTGCTCTCCGCGGGTGTGCCGCTCAAGGCGCCGGTCGCCGGCATCGCGATGGGGCTCATCTCCGACGAGGTGGACGGCAAGACCCAGTACGTGACGCTCACCGACATCCTCGGTGCCGAGGACGCGTTCGGTGACATGGACTTCAAGGTCGCCGGCACGCCGGAGTTCGTGACCGCGCTCCAGCTCGACACCAAGCTCAACGGCATCCCGTCGGACGTGCTGGCCGCCGCGCTTCAGCAGGCCAACGAGGCCCGGCAGGTCATCCTCGGCGTGATGAAGGCGGCGATCGAGGCTCCGGCCGAGATGTCCGACTACGCGCCGCGGGTCACCACCGTCAAGATCCCGGTCGACAAGATCGGCATGGTGATCGGCCCGAAGGGGCAGACCATCAACGCGATCCAGGACGAGACCGGCGCCGAGATCTCCATCGAGGACGACGGCACGATCTACGTCGGCGCCACCAACGGCCCGTCGGCCCAGGCGGCCGTCGACCGGATCAACGGGATCGCCAACCCGACGCTGCCGAAGCAGGGCGAGCGGTTCCTCGGCACGGTGGTCAAGACCGCCGCGTTCGGGGCGTTCATCTCGCTGCTGCCCGGCCGCGACGGTCTGCTGCACATCTCCAAGGTCGGCGACGGCAAGCGGGTCGAGCGCGTCGAGGACTTCCTCAACGTCGGCGACCGGGTCGAGGTCGAGATCGCGGACATCGACGCCCGCGGCAAGATCTACCTGGACAAGGTCCGCCCGGAGGGCGCCGAGGCGCCCGCCGCCGGTGAGGCCGCCGGTGGCGACCGGCCGGCCAGCCGCGACCGGGGCGACCGTGGTCCGCGTGACCGGGGCGACCGCGAGCGTGGCGGCGACCGGGGCGGCCGTGGCCCGGAGCGTGGCGAGGGCGGCGGCAACGGTGGCGGCGAGGGTGGCGAGGGCGGCGAGCGTCCGCGCCGCCGGACCCGGCACAGCTGACCTCCAGTACCCGCAACACCCACCCCTCGTCGAGCCGGGAGCAACACGTGAGTCGGGCCTTCAGTGCGCCGTTTCCACCGGATCGACGGGGGGTGGCCTCGACTGGCTGGCAAGCCAGTGAGTCGAGCCGAGCCCGGGACACCGGGACGGGCCGCTCCGGCGGCTCCGCCCGCGCGGTGACCCGGACCCTCAGCGACGACCCGCTGGGCGGCACGGTACGTCGTACCGTGCTGCCCAGCGGTCTGCGCGTGCTCACCGAGGCGATTCCGGCGATGCGCAGCGTGTCCTTCGGGATCTGGGTGGCGGTGGGCTCGCGGGACGAGACCCGTCCCCAGGCCGGCGCCGCGCACTTCCTTGAGCACCTGCTGTTCAAGGGCACCCACAAGCGCACCGCCCTGGAGATCTCGTCGCAGATCGAGGCGGTGGGCGGCGAGACCAACGCCTTCACCACGAAGGAATACACCTGCTACTACGCCCGCGTGCTGGACGAGGACCTGCCGCTGGCGATCGACGTGATGTGCGACCTGGTCGCCGACTCCCTGCTGGAGCCGGCCGACGTGGAGACCGAGCGTGGCGTGATCCTGGAGGAGATCGCCATGCACGACGACGAGCCCGGTGACGAGGTGCACGACCTCTTCGCCCGAGCCGTCTACGGCGACCACCCCCTCGGTCGGCTGATCTCCGGCACCGAGGAGACCGTCACGCCGATGACCCGCCGGCAGATCCAGAACTTCTACCGGGGTCGCTACACAGCACCGCAGATCGTCATCGCCGCAGCCGGCAACCTCGACCACGCCACGGTGGTCAAGCTGGTCCGCCAGGCCGTGCGCGGCACACCACTGGACAGCGACCCGGCCGCACCGGCACCACACCGCGCGGCCACCCCTGCGGTACGCACCAAGCCGGCCACCACAGTGGTCGAGCCGAAGGAGACCGAGCAGGCGCACGTCATCCTCGGCTGCCCCGGCATCGACCGCATCGACGAGCGGCGCTTCGCCCTCGGGGTGCTCAACAACGTGCTCGGCGGCGGCATGTCCAGCCGCCTGTTCCAGGAGATCCGTGAGCAGCGCGGCCTCGCGTACTCGGTCTACTCCTACGCCAGCCAGTACGCCGACAGCGGCCTGTTCGCCGTCTACGCCGGCTGCGCGCCCGGCAAGGTGGACGAGGTGCTGGCCCTGACCCGCGCCGAGCTGGCCCGGGTCGCCGCCGACGGGTTGACCGAGGCGGAGGTGGCCCGGGGCAAGGGGATGAGCAAGGGCTCGTTCGTGCTCGGCCTGGAGGACACCGGCTCCCGAATGAGTCGCCTCGCCAAGGGTGAGCTGCTCTACGGCGACCTGATGCCTGTGGACGAGCTGCTGCGCCGCGTCGACGAGGTCACAGTGGCCGACGTCAACACGCTCGCCGCGGAGCTGCTGGCCCGACCGATGTCGCTGGCAGTGGTCGGCCCGTTCGGCGCCGGCGACTTCTCCGCCTGAAAACCGCCGCCGGTGCTCGCACCGCCGTCGGTCACCCGTCGCTCGCGTAACCGGGGCGTCGGTCAGGGCGTGCTCCCGGATGGTGGGTGCGTACCCCGTCCGGCAGGACGCTCACGTCCCGATTGGTAGGTTGTGGCCCGTGACGGACACGCAGGAGAGGAACCCGGGCGAGCCGCTGCGGGTCGGTGTGCTCGGTGCCCGGGGGCGGATGGGCATCGAGGTCTGCAAGGCGGTCGACGCCGCCGACGATCTCGAGCTGGTGGCAGCGGTCGACCAGGGCGACGACCTCTCCGCCGTCTCCGGTGCCGGTGCTCAGGTCGTCGTCGACTTCACCACGCCGGACGCCGTCATGGACAACCTCCGCTGGTGCGTCGAGCACGGCATCAGCGCTGTCGTCGGCACCACCGGCTTCACCGAGCAGCGGCTGGAGCAGGTACGCGGCTGGCTGGCCGGCAAGCCCGACGTCAGCATGGTGATCGCACCCAACTTCGGCATCGGCGCGGTGCTGATGATGCAGTTCGCCGCGCGAGCCGCCCGCTACTTCGAGTCCGTCGAGATCATCGAGCAGCACCACCCGCGCAAGCTGGACGCGCCGAGCGGCACCGCCACGCACACCGCACGGCAGATCGCCCAGGCCCGCGCCGAGGCTGGCCTCGGCCCTGTGCCCGACGCCACCAGGGACGAGGTGCCGGGCGCGCGGGGCGCCGACATCGACGGGGTACGCGTGCACGCCGTCCGCGCCACAGGCCTCGTCGCCCACCAGGAGGTGCTCTTCGGCACCACCGGCGAGACGCTCACCATCCGGCACGACTCGTACGACCGGGTGTCGTTCATGCCCGGTGTGCTGCTGGCCGTCCGCGAGGTGCGCAACCACCCCGGCCTCACCGTCGGCCTGGACTCCCTGCTCGACTGACAGCGCGCCTCGCGGCGTGGCCTACTGCTCCAGGACGGAGAGGACGTTGCCGGCCGGGTCGGTGAACCACGCGATCGTCGGGCCGTGCCCGCGCATGATCCCCTTCTCGTCCTGCGGCATCCCGTCGTAGCGGGCGAAGCGCACCCCGCGCGCGGTCAACTCGTCGACCGCCCGGTCCACGTCGTCGACAGGGAAGTTGAGCACCGTGTAGGTCGCCGGCGTGTGGTCACGCTTCGGGTAGACCAGGATGGGCCGGTCCCCGGCGATGTGCAGGGTCAGCAGCCCGCCCATCGCATCGTCACGGGTGACGCGCAGGCCGAGGGTGTCGCCGTAGAACCGCTGGGCCTCGTCGACGTCATCCACCGAGAACCCGCTGAACGCTCTGGTGTCTGTGAACACTGTGCCCCCTCGCTGTGGGGCGCGGTCGCTGCCCCCTGACCCCGACCGTAGGCGAACGGTCCGACATCAGGGGCTAGTGCCTCGTCATGCGGCCTTGAACGGGTAATCGGGATGGCGGATCTTGGAGTTGATCGCGTATCCGGTTTTGGGTTGGGCGTGTTGGTTGCGCCA
>NZ_LGEB01000003.1:0-401 GCF_001279555.1 Micromonospora sp. NRRL B-16802
TGCCGCATCCACCATGCTCGCCGATCGTGCTGCATGACGTGGTCGGTGACCCACCAGACGAACGGCAGGTCCTCGTGGGCACGCGACTGGTCTGCGGTCAGGTCCGGACCGCCCTGCGCAACCCGCTCGAAAGGCTCGTCGATGAGCGAGAACGCGTGACCGTCCTCGTTGGCGAAGATGACGGCGTGGAAAGTGCCACCCCCGGGATTGCCGGCACCGATCCCGACGGACAGACGGGCTACGTGCGGGTCCGAGCCGGTGGACCAGCCGAACGCGTACGAGGCCAACTCCCCACGCGGCCCCACGAACTCACCGAACGCCCGCCGGTCCATGCCGCTGGCATCGGCCGTCGGCACCTCGACGAGCGCACCCTCCAGCACCTGGATATCCACGCCGGCAAC
>NZ_LGEB01000004.1:0-384 GCF_001279555.1 Micromonospora sp. NRRL B-16802
GCCCCGGCCAGTACGCCGAGGGCGAGCAGGAACGACGCGATCCGTGCCCAGGCCCTCGCCATGTCACGCCTCCAGATCCGGGAGGGGGATGCTCGGGAGTACTCCGGCCTCCGTAGAGATCGGGGCGGGGGTCTTGTGGCGGGGTTCCAACACGACCTCCAAAGACGAGAGGTGGATCCCGCCCTTTTCCACCGACCAGGGCTCGCGCTACATCTTGGGAGCGGGCAGTCGCAGCCCCGGCATGGCGGTGATAGTGAACGCCGTGCTGGGTGCCGACGCGGCGCTCACTGCCATCACCATGGCGGGGCTGCAACTGCCCGATCTCAAGATGGAACGCGAGTACTGGTCGGCGGAAGAGGTACCCGCCCTGCCGATGCTGCACAC
>NZ_LGEB01000005.1:0-369 GCF_001279555.1 Micromonospora sp. NRRL B-16802
TGATCTGGTGCGGTCGGTGTTTGACGGTGAGGTGCGGTTGTGGCCGCATCGGCGTTTCCCGTTGCCGGCGGTACGGCGTCTGACCGGCGCCGACACGCATCCCATCGACGTCGTCTTCGACTACACCGAGTTCCGTCGCGCCAACACCGACAGCGAGGAGCAGGTCGGCTTCGAGGCCGTCGCCGGTGAAGGTGGCACCGAGTTCGCCCTCCAGGTCACCGCGGCCAGCGGCTTCCTCGACCTCGTCGCCGATGCGCGGGTGTTTGGGTCGGCGGGGTTGGTGCGGTTGGCGGGGATGTTCCGGGTGGTGTTGGAGTCGATGGTTGCGGATCCGGGTGGGGATTCGCGGGTGGTGTGTGTGCCGTCTGG
>NZ_LGEB01000006.1:0-361 GCF_001279555.1 Micromonospora sp. NRRL B-16802
CGATCTCGCCCTCGCCGCCCTCGCCCTTGGCCTTGGCGCCGGCCTTGACCGGCTTGGCGTCGGCCGCCGCGGCCACCCCCCCCCTCGTGGGCCGGGCCGGCTTGGTGGCCTTCCGCTCCGGGGGCCGGGCCGGCGGCCCCCCCCCCCCCCCCCCCGGTGGCCCCGCGGGGCTTGGTGGCGTTCCCCCCCCGGGCCCCGGGGGGAAAGGCCCACAAGCCCCCCCCGGCCCACAGGGGGGGGGGGGCCCGCGGCCGCCGGCACAAAGCCGGTCAAGGCCGGCGCCAAGGCCAAGGGCGAGGGCGGCGAGGGCGAGATCGACCCCGAGGAACTCGCGGCCGCCATCGAGGACGTCGTGGTGGAG
>NZ_LGEB01000007.1:0-359 GCF_001279555.1 Micromonospora sp. NRRL B-16802
CCCGGCGGCAGACTGCCCGACACCACCGACAGCTGGTACGGCCCGGTGCCACCAGTGGCCTCGACGGTGTGGATCGCGTACACCTGCCCGATGTACATGGGCGACCGGGGCTTGCCCGAGGTGATGACGACCTTTTGTTGGCGTACCTCGATCGTCGCCTTCTGCTGGCCGAAGAGCCCGTTCTTGTCGGTCATCCGCAGCGTGAAGGTGTAGGTGCCCGGCGTGTTCGGCGCGCCACCGAGCGACGTACCCACCACCAACATGCCCGGCGGCAGACTGCCCGACACCACCGACAGCTGGTACGGCCCGGTGCCACCAGTGGCCTCGACGGTGTGGATCGCGTACACCTGCCCGATGTA
>NZ_LGEB01000008.1:0-359 GCF_001279555.1 Micromonospora sp. NRRL B-16802
ACCTCACCGCGATCATCACCCGCGCGGTGACCGTGGACAGGGCTGCCCGCAGATGCGCGTCGGTGGAGAGGTCGAGGGCGGAGAACGAGTCGTCGAAGAGGTAGATCTCCGGCTGCCGGACCACCGCCCGGGCGATGGCCAGGCGTTGCCGGTGCCCGCCGGAGACTGTTCTGCCGCCCTGGGCGATCGGGGCGTCCATGCCGCCGGGCATCTGGGCCACGAACTCGCTGGCCTGGGGGATCTCCAGAGCCGCCCACAGTTCCTCGTCGGTGGCGTTCGGGTTGCCGTATGGCAGGTTGGGGCCGACCGTGCCGGTGACCAGGTACGGCATCTGCGGCACCCGGCCGTTCCTCTCGCAC
>NZ_LGEB01000009.1:0-343 GCF_001279555.1 Micromonospora sp. NRRL B-16802
GTGCCCGGTTCGGCCGGCGTCTGCGGGCGTGGTGTGGGTGGTATGTCCGTTGGTGGCGGGTTTCTGGGTGTGACCGGTGGCATCCTCAGGCCGGAATCGTGGCGGCCCCGGCCGGGTTACATACCCTGACGGTCGCAGTACCACCGGCCGCAGGCCACCCCCTCGCGGGGGTGCATCGCCTGGCCCGCTCGGCGCAGGGATGCACGACTGCCCGGCCCGCTCGGCGCCGGGATGCGTGACTGGGCGGCGCGGGTGGAATGCCTGGCCCGGCCCGGTGGTTGTAGACCTCCGAACGACCGTGGCGCCGGCTCGACGCGGCTGCCGATGGATGGCCCGCCCCGGG
>NZ_LGEB01000010.1:0-339 GCF_001279555.1 Micromonospora sp. NRRL B-16802
GTGTCAAGCACGGCGGGCCGGATTAGTGCGTACTTCTGCTCGCCTGCGAGTCCCTCATGGCCGCCATCTCTCAGCCCACGCACGGCGCCCAGATCACCTACTCCCCCGAACCCTGCCACCACCCCGAGGAGCACGGCGACTACACGGGCCTGGGCCACGTAGAGCCGCCCAAGTGGCGGGACGTCAACGGAGAGCAGGTGAGCGAGGGCGGGCACCCCTGTTAGGGTGGTCAGCGTTCCGCCGCCCGCGCGCAGCACGCCGCCGACGGTGATGTCCTGGGGTGGCCGGGCCAGCGCGTACCCGCCGTCGGCACCGCGATGACTGTGCAGCAGACCAGCC
>NZ_LGEB01000011.1:0-335 GCF_001279555.1 Micromonospora sp. NRRL B-16802
CGAGCCAGCCCAGGCCGAGCCAGGCCGAACGGGCCGGCCGGGGCACGGCCGTGGGTGCGCTCCTAGCTAGCGGGGCTGGCGGTGCGGACGAGATCCGCGGTGCGCTCCCCCACCGACCGCCCCGCCCCCTCGGTGTCCCCCCCGCCCATGCCCCGCCCCCCCGGCCCCGCCCCCGAGCGGCCCCCCAACACCCCCCCCGCCCGCCGCCCTCCCTCGACTTCGACGTAGAAGACCTGCGTCGGCACCCCGACCACGCCATAGCGCTCCGGCAGCGATCGGGAGAACTCCACCACGTCCGAGCCGCCGCGCTGCGTGATCTCGGCGGTGACGAAGTA
>NZ_LGEB01000012.1:0-330 GCF_001279555.1 Micromonospora sp. NRRL B-16802
GATGATGAGAATCATGCTGACGACGACCCGGATCCCTGGATAGTCCCGACGGGCTGCCCGGTCGACGCAGCTGAGCACACGGTAAACCCCCTGTACTCACGCATCTGCCCGGTGTGAAGACACGGCGGCAGACGCTCAGGGGCCTGCCCCAGCCGGAAAACACCTACCGGGCGACAGGGCCCTAAGCGCGGTCGCCCTCAGCGCGGGCGGTTCTTCCAGTTGTAGAAGGGCGGGATGTTCTCGAATTGGTTCCAGGGCCACTCCGGCCTGGCGCCGTCCCCGCCCGACACCTCGGCCCGCGCCCGCCGTGCGTCCGCCGCCTCCTGGAGC